>JAJFFA010000534.1 GCA_021776885.1 Planctomycetota bacterium | reverse complement strand
CGAGAGCACCGACCCCGAGGCCTGCACGACCGGACCACGCACCGGCATGTTGGTGCACTGGGTCTTGGCCGTTCCCTGGAACGGGATGGCGGCCTGCTGCGGGCCGTGGAAGACGATGCCGAAGACGTTCGCCGGCACCGGGCTGGCGTTCAGGACCAGGTCGTTGGCCGAGACACTCGAGGAGCCCGTGGCCGACATGTTGGCCGCGAAGCCGGAGGAGTTCGGGACCGCGTTGCAGAACGCGCCGCCGGGCATGCCGTTCTCGAGCGAGACCACGAAGTCGTAGTCGTCACACCCGTCGACGAGCTGCACGGTGATGAAGACGGGCAGCGGGCTGCCGCCGGAGGTGACGGCGACCTGCGGGTTGTCGAGGCCGTCGGTGTCGAGGGCGATGAAGCCGGCGAAGGGGTCGTTGGAGACGCCCATCAGGATCACGCCGCTCGAGGCCGGCGAGATGCTCTGGGCGATCATCGTGGTGAAGGGCGGGATGGTGATGCCGTACCAGTCCTGGTCGTCGCGGGCCACGTTCAGGCCGGGGTAGGTACCGGGGGCGATGCTCGGGACCGGAGCGAAGGGCGTGTCGTTGTCCTCGAAGGCATCGGGGACGAAGGTCTCGAGCGCGATGTCGAGGGCGTAGTCGCCGCAGGACGCGCCGTCGAAGGAGAAGACGCGGATGTTCATGACCACGTCGCCGCCCGAGTTGTTCGAGGCGGACACGGCTTCGGCGTCACCGACCGTGACACTGGTGTCGAGCACGGTCACACAGTCCGCGGCGACGAGCGTCATGTCGATGTCCGCCTGGGCGTTGCTGAAGGTCGCCGTGGCGCTCAGGCAGGAGCCGTCGGGGACGACGATGCTGAACCAGTCCTCGTCGGCACCCGCGGCCTGCAGGCCGGTCAGGGGCAGGAGCGGGTCGCCGGCCAGCACAGCGGCGTTCATGCAGTCGTCGTTGTCCTCGATCGAGTCGTCCGCGGCCAGGCCGCATCCGGCGCAGTCACCGGCGATGCCGCTCGAGACCTGGAAATCGAAGCTGGCGAAGGGGCCCCCGGCGCCAAAGTTGAAGCAACCGTCGAGGCCGCCCATGACGACGGGCTCGGCGCGGAACGCGTTCACGTCGCCCAGGCCGCCGGCGGAGATCAGCGGACCCATGCGGGCGTCCGTACCGGTCATGTCCGCGGACAGGACGTCGAAGGAGTAGCCGAAGAGGTCGTTGTCGCCGCCCATGACTCCCTCGCCGTCACCACGGATGCAGAAGTCGACCATGGTGATGTTGACGCGCAGCGCGGCGATGGTGCCGGTGCCCGAGCCGGGCAGGCCGATCAGGTCGAAGCTCGCGATCGGCGGAGCCGTGTTGGCGGCCGGGGTGCAGGTCGCGTAGTTCTCGTAGTTGTTGACGCGCACGTCTTCGGTGGCGTTGGCCGTGGCGTAGCCGATCATGAAGCTCGTGACGCGGTAGCTGTCCTGCAGTCCGCCACTGCCCGTGGACGGGATCTGGCCCTCGTCGATGGTCGACGTGCCGTTGCTGCGGATGTCGAAGAACGAGCCGGTGAAGCCGGGCTGGTTGTCGTAGATCACGCCGGCCGGGCCGAGGTTGTCCTGGCCGCGGGAGGGGGTGAACTCACCGGTGGCGTAGTTGTACGTGCCTGCGAAACGAACCGGGGTATCGACGGTCTGGACCTCGACTTCGTTCGCGAACGCGAAGGTCGAGCCCATGCCGATAAAGAGAGCCGTGCGGACGATGCTGTTCATTGGAGCTTCCTGAAGAGTGGATTGGCAGATACGGGAGCGGAGCCTTGGCAGGTTCTTGCCGCGCGAGCGACTGGTGTCGCTCCCGTGCTGACCCTCCATGCTCAGGCCCAGGGCGGGATACCGCAATGCGGATTCGGCCGGCTCTCCGTCCTACGCCTTGTAGTAATTGCACGGAAGCGGCGGAAAACGCCCCAACGAGCGGCGGCGCCGCGCTGGAGAGCGAGACGCCGCCGTGGCTCGGACGCGGCCCCAGGGGTCCCCGGGGCTGCGTCGAAGGTGTCGTGGACTACTCCGTGAAGGTCACGCTGTAGCCGTTCGAGAGGCCGAAGCCCTGGCCGTCCGGGTCCATGCTGTCACGGAACCAGGCCTGGAAGTTACGGCAGGCGCCCTGGACGACGGCGGCCGAGTGGGCACCGACGGTGTTGTCGAAGGCGAAGGACAGGGTGGTGCCGCCGGCCTGCACGACCGGGTTACGCAGGGGCATGTTCGTGCACTGGATCTTGGGGCCGCCCTGGAAGGGGATGTTGGCTTGCTGAGGACCGTGGAAGAAGATGCCGAAGGTGTTCGCGGGCACCGGGCTCGCGATCAGGTTCAGGTCGTTGGCACCGACGCCGCTCGTGCCGGAGGCCGACAGCGAGGCCGGGAAGCCGGTCGAGTTCGTCGTCGCCGAGCAGTACGCCGCACCGGCTTGGCCGTTCTCGAAGGAGATGACGAGGTCGTAGTCGTTGCACTCCAGGCCGCCCGAGACAAAGATCTCGACCTGCAGGAACACGGTGACGGGCATGTTGCCGCCCGAGTTGTCGAAGGAGACCTGCTCGTTGTCGCTGGCGGTGAAGCCCAGGTCGATCTGGGTGCCCCCGCAGGCGTCGAAGAGGCGCATGTCCACGTCGCCGACGGCGTCGATGAACAGGGTCTGGAAGTAGCCGACCGAGAAGGCCGGGACCGTGATGGCGTACCAGTCGTCGTCGCCGTCACGGACGAAGAGGTCGTTGGTCTTGCTCTCGCCCATGGCCAGGGCCGTGGCGCAGTCGTCGTTCTCCTCGAGGCCGTCGTCGGGCACGTCGCAGGGGTCGACGAACTCGATGATCTCGAGGGTCGCGGGACCTTCGTTGCCGCCGAAGCCGCCGAGCTGCAGGAGCACGGTCTGGCCGGCGGTCAGGGTGGTCGTCACGCGGCTCTGCAGACCGCAGGAGTCGTCGTTGCCGCCCAGGCAGGTGGCGGAGCAGTCGGCGCCGTCGTGGACCGACATGCGCGTGTCGTAGCCGGACATGCACAGGTTGAACTCGTAGTCGTTCGAGTTCGGGGCGGTCCAGGTCATGAAGATGTCCTGGTTCGTGAACGCGCTGCAGGTGCCGCCGCCGCCGTTGAAGCCGCTCGAGGAGTAGCCGGTGGTGTCGTAGTTGAAGATGCCGGTCATGTTGCCGATGTCGACCGGGTTCGAGCAGTCGTCGCCGGGCAGCATCGGACCGTCGATGGTCAGGGTGCCCGGACCTTCGGCGCCCGAGAAGCCGCCGACCTGGATCAGGAAGGACTCGCCGCCGGCGAGGCCCATCAGCGCGATCGAGCTCTGCAGGCCGCCGCCGCAGACGCCGGCGCCGCCGCTGCCCAGGTCGTCGTCGTTGCTGACGATGCAGGTGGCGGAGCAGTCACTGCCGGAGTGGACCGCGAGAATCGTGTCGTAGCCGGTCAGGCAGGTGGAGATGAAGTAGTCGCCGGGGACGTTCGGCGCGGTCCAGGTGAAGAACACGTCCTGGTTCGGGGCCGAGCAGCCGCCGCCGCCGTTGAAGCCGCTCGAGGTGGCGTTGGTCGAGTCGTAGGGGAAGTCGCCCAGGCCCATGAGGGCGTCGGGGGTCATGCAGGTGTCGTTGGGCGGCGCGGCACCACCGGTGAAGGTGATGTTCACGGTGCCGGAGCCGAAGGAGTCGCCCTCGGTGCTGTTCCAGTGGCCGACCTGGATGAAGTACTCGTTGCCGGCGACGATGCCGGGCACGACGAGCAGGCTGGAGTTGGCGGTGCAACCGGCGCCACCGTTGTCGTCGTTGCAGCCGAGGCCGACGAAGGTCGAGCAGTCGCTGCCTTCCCAGACGGCGATCTCGGTGTCCCAGTTGACCGTGTTGCAGGTGTCGAAGGTGTGCTCGCCCGAGTCGGTCGCGATCCAGCGATACCAGACGTCATCGGAGATGGAGAAGCACTGGGTCTCGGCGCTGTTGGTCGCGGCGACACCCGTGTCGCTGCACATGTTCGTGTCGATGGCGACCGAGCCGGGGCCCATGGGGAAGACGTCGGCGTTGACGCACTCGTCGGCGCCCTGGGCGAAGGCGCCACTACAGAGAAGGGCCGCGGAGGCGGCGGCAGTAAAGAGAGCTTTCATGGATCGAAGAGCCTTTTTTGAGCCGGAAACGGATGGACAACTCCGTGCCTTCGAGTGGGCGGCGGGCTGGCCGGGTCACGGGAAGGGGGAAGCCACTTCCTCTTGGGAAGTCCCCCGACCGTACCAGGAGGCTGCAAACGCGGGAAGGGGGGAAGGGCGCCATTCCGGGGATCGGAGGCCTGTTCCGGCCAGGGCCCAGGGGGGCTCCCAGGAGGGCTCCCAGGGGGGGCCCCGTCGCCGAGGGGATATAAGGAGGCGGCGGCCCCGGTCAGGGGGCCATCCCGTATCCTGTCGCGCTTCCGCCGGGTAGACCGCTTCGCCTCCGGGCCCGTCCGCTGCCCCCCTGCGATCCTCAAATGCACCTGACCCCCCCGCTCCGAGGCCTCGGCCTCGCCCTCGTGGCCGTCGCCTTCCTGGGCGCTGACGCCCTGGCCCAGGTCGACCTGCCGAACCGCCGGCGCAGCACCCCGGATCGCGGTCAGACCCCGCCGCCCGGGGAGACAGCCGATCAGCGCCCGATGGAAGCCCCCAAGGGGGAGGGCCGCGGCGACCTCCTGCCGCACCTCGTGTGCAGCCTGTGCTACGAGCGCAACTACACGACGGCCATCGACTACAGCGCAGAGCGTGGACTGCAGAAGGCCTGGTGCAGTGTCTGCCG
>JAJFFA010000533.1 GCA_021776885.1 Planctomycetota bacterium | reverse complement strand
AGCCGCATGCAGGTGGCTCGGCGCGAGCTCAAGGGCAGCATCGAGCGCCTCGAGCGCGGCGCGCTGTTCGACATCGTGGCCTTCTCCCATGGCGTGCGCACCTGGGCCGGAGGAGTCGAGAACTCGAACCAGAAGACCCGCGCGGACGCACTGGAGTTCATCGATCGACTGGGCGCGGGCGGCGGAACCAACCTCTACGGCGCGCTGAAATTCGCCTTCGAAGACCACAACGTCGACACGATCTATGTGCTCTCCGACGGGGAACCGTCGGTGGGTGAAGTCATCGATCCGTACGAGATCAGACGTCGCGTGAAGGCCTGGAACGAGCACCGCGAAGTCGTGTTGCACACAATCTCCGTGGGAGAAGAGCTTCAGGTGTTGCATTGGCTAGCCGAAGACTCTGGTGGACTTCATGCGTTCTTCCGCTGAAGTTCAGCCCGAATTTTTCGGGCACCCAACAGTGACCACGACATCCAGGACGCGCCCGGCACCCGTTTCGACGGGCGCCGGGCGCGCCCGCTTAATAGACTGAGTCGCGCGTGAAGACCGTGCTTCGACTGCTCGTCTCACTCGCCGTCGCCGCGGGTTTGATCGCGCTCTTGATGGCCTGGGGGGGCAGCGACATCCGGCGCATTCCGGCTACCCTCGGGCGCCTCGAGGGCCCGCTCTTCTGGTCGGCCTTTTGCTTGCAGGGTGTTTGTTATCCCTTGCGAGCATTGAGGTTCCGTCTGTTGCTGCGCGACAGACCGGCCTTCTGGCGGGTGCTGCCCGTCACGGCATCCCACATCCTCGCGGCCAACGTCCTGCCGGCCAAACTGGGCGAGGCGTCGGTGATCGTCTACCTGAAACGCTGCGCCGGCACGCCCGCTGCGGACGGCTTGGCGGTGCTGCTCCTGTCGCGCGTGCTGGACCTGGCAGTGGTCGCAGGCTGCCTCTCGATCGCCTGTCTGACCCTGGGTGCGACGGGCGCGTTCCCGACCCTGGACTGGCTCTCGACGGCGGGCGGAGCCCTGGGTCTGGCCACCGTCGTGCTGGGCTGGATCGCGCTCAGCAGCCACCACCTGGTGGATTTTGCGTCGCGTTGCGTCTCTTTTTTGCGCCTCGATCGCACCCTGCTCGGAACCAAGCTGACCGGCGCCGCGGACGCGGTCTCCACGGCCCTGCGGCGAGTCCGGCGGCGCGATCTCGTGACGGCCCTCTTGCCGACGGTGCCGATCTGGATCTCGTCCTTCGTCTTCTACGCGATCCTCGCCCGGCGCTTCGGCCTGACGCAGCTGCGCCTGGACGAGGCGGTCTTCGGTTCGAGCCTCGCGGTCCTCGCCAACCTGCTGCCGGTCAACGGTTTCGCGGGCCTGGGTACGCAGGAGACCGGCTGGGTGGTGGCCTTCGGGGCCCTGGGCGTGACCCGCGACCTGGCCCTCGAGACGGGCCTCGCCAGCCACCTGGTCTACCTCTTCAACCTGGCCTTCTTCGGCGCCCTGGGCCACCTGGCCATGGCGCTCGTGCCCAGGCCCAGCGCGACGAGCGAGCCGACCGAGCCGAGCTGAGCGGGCGGGCCGACGGACTCAGCGGCCCTCGCCGCGCGTGTCCTCGCCGGGCAGGGGCGGCACCTGCATGATCAGCTGGTCGTCGATTCGGTCGACCGGCGTGCCCCCCACGTTCGACAGGGCGATGGCGACGCGCTCGTCGTCCAGCCCGAAGACGAAGTGCGCCGCGACGCCGTCCATGCTGCCCTGGTGTCGTGCAAAGCGCTCCCGGGTCAAGGGGTGGTGGTAGACGATCAGGCCGCAGGCGTACTGGCCCCGGACCCCCTGCAGCAGCTTCCCGTGCAGCTCCGTGCTCAGGAGCTGTCCGCGCTGGATGGCGCGCACGAAGCGCTGCAGGTCGGCCGCGGTGCTGACCAGACCGCCCGTCGCGCGCAGGGTCGAGGGGTGGCGCAGGGGAGCACGCACGAGGCCCGAGTCCGCGCCCGTGCCCGAGTCCGCTCGCGTACCCGAGGCGGCTCGCACGTACGGCCGGGCGCAGCTGCTGGCCTGGGAGCGCGTGCCGAGCAGCTCGGTCTGCCGCATGCCGAGGGGTTCGAGGACCCAGCGCTCGAGGAGCTCCGGAAGGGGCTCGCTGGCCGCTCGCTCGAGGAGGATTCCGAGCAGCAGATAGCCCGGCCCGCTGTAGTGGAACTCGGCGCCCGGCGCCGACACGGGCGCGGTCCCGGCGAGCAGCGCGAGCAGGTCGGGCTCCGAATGCTCGCGGCGAACGTCATCGAGGAACCCTGGCCAGGCCTCGTAGTGGGGCAGGCCCGAGGTGTGGGTCAGGAGCTGATGCACGGTCGCGCCAGCCGCGGCCGATCCCTCGAGCCCGTCCACGTGTTCCGCCGCCGTGTCCTCGAGGCCGATCAGCTCGGCCTCGACCAGGCGCAGGGTCAGGAACGCGACGACCGGCTTCGTCAGCGAGGCGACCAGGAAGCGGGTCTCGGGGCGAACAGGCGTCTCCGCCTCGACGTCGGCCCAGCCGTAGGCGCGCTGGGCGAGTCGCTCGTCGCCGCGCGCGACGAGCAGCACGCCGGAGAAATTGTGGCGCAGGGCGAGGGCGTCGCAGGCTTCGGCGAGCTCCCCGCGCGCGTGGCCCAGGGCGAGGGTGGGCAGCAGGGCCAGGGCGACGAGCGAGCTCGGGCTGCGGAGTCCGCTCACGGATCCAGGCGGACCACTTCGCGCAGTCGGCCGTCCACGAAGCGGATCTCGAAGAAGACCGAGGTCTCGCTGTCCTGGGCCAGCTCGACGGTGCGCGCCCCGAGGCTGAGGTGGGTCGACTCGGCGTACAGGTCCAGGCCCTCCGGAAGCGGCAGGGTCTCGGCGTTGATCAGACCCTCGCGGCGCACGGAGATCAGGCCCGCGGTGGCCGAAGTGAGTTGCATGGCGTAGACGTCCTGCACAGGACTCGCCGAGCGTCCGGCCGTTGCGCGCTCGGAGTCCGTGTGCAGGCCCAGGACATAGGTCGAGCGCCGCGGGTCGTGGAGCCAGGCCACCACGCCGAGCAAGCCGACGCTGGGGTCCGACGCGTTCCACTCGGCCTGGAAGGCACGCACGCTGCCATCGCCCGCGCGCATGGATTCGACAGAGGCGATGCGACGCTCGTTCTCGCTCGTGATCAAGGACTTGGACTGGGCGCCGCGCTCCTCGGCCGCGCGGGTCGATTCGCTCATCCAGGTCTCGCCCGCCACGCCCCAGATCTCTTGCGCCGGGGCCGCCTCGGCGGCCCGCCCCTGGAGCGCGGTCGCGTCCATCCCGGTCGTGAGAGCCTCGCGCTGGTCCTGCGACAGGACGATGCGGCGTGCGACCTCCGGGCGATCCTTGGCCAGGAGGTTGAAGGAGGCGGGGGTCAGGGGGCCGGCGTCGCGCAGTCGACCATCGACTTCGCCGAAGCGCTCGCGCAGGCGGGCGAGCAGGTCGCGGGAGGCCTCGGCCAGGGCTTCGCTCGAGGCCACTCGGCGGCTGCCCGTGGTGGAGTATCCATACCAGCAGGCGACCGTGGCCTGGCCCTCGCCGGTGGAGCGCAGCTGGGCCAGCTCGCTGCCGCGGGAGTCGTAGACCTTGAGGCTGACGGAGGCGCTGCTGCTCGACTCACCGACCGGCATGCCCAGCAGGCTGGGCAGCCCCATCATGACCCCGGACAGGAACAGGCGTCCCTTGCGCTCGCGCAGGGTCGTCGCGACGGACTCCTCCGAGACCAGGAAGCCCATGGGCTCCCCGTCGCCGTCCTCGAAGATGCCCCCCCGTAGGAACTCGCGGAAGTAGTCGCCCTTGCCCACGGTCAGCATGGGCGGCAGGAGTCGCGTCTCGGGCGTCAGCCGGTACTGGCTGGTCTTGACCGAGCGGCATCCGCTGACGGCCAGGCCGAGCACCACGGCGCCCCCAAGGGCGAGGCGATTGTTGATGTGTCGCAAGGCTGTTCTGGACCCCTCTCGGGCGCGAGTCACGCCGAAGATCGAGACTCTACGTTGATCGGCGCGGGGAGCGCTCGCGGTCGAGCGGGGAATTTCGCGCCTCCCATGGGAGAGCTAGACCGACCGGTCGTATAGTTACCCCATGGCCCGCCCGCAGAAGAGCGAGGGCACACCCGTCGCCGCCTCCTCGACCAGGGGGTGGCTGCTTTCCTCGAGCACGGCTACCACGGCACCGGGATCCAGCAGGTCCTCTCGCAGGTGAACGTGCCCAAGGGGTCGTTCTACAACGACTTCGCGTCGAAGGAGGCTCTTGGCGCGGCCGCCATCCGGCACTACTCGGAGTGCTTCGGCGAGAAGCTCTCGGACTCCCTCAACGCCACCACGGACCCCCTCGCGGGCCTGCGCCGCTTCTTCCGCGGCCTGATGCAGGACTTCGAGGGCTCCGGTTTCGTCGGCGGCTGCCTGATCGGCAACCTCAGCGGCGAGCTCGAGGGCAGCGACCTGTGCCGCCGCGCCCTGGCCGAGGCCTTCGCGGACTTCCGTGAAGGCGTTCGGAAGGCCCTGCAGCAGGCCCAGGACCAGGGGCTCGTGCGCGTCGACCGTGCGGCGGGGGAGCTGGCGGATCTCCTGACCGAGGCCTGGGAAGGGGCGCTGATGCGGATGAAGATCGAGCGCTCCCTGGCGCCGCCGAGGCGCTGCCTCGAGCACCTGCTCGAGGACTACTTCCAAGCCTGAGCGACCCCGTCCCGACCACCCGTCGCTTCGAGGCCAAGACGATCGGTCGTACTGAGATGCCCGTCCGACCCAGATCCGGAGCACCTACCCACGCAACCGCGGCCAGCGGGCGGCCCCGGCGGACGGTGTTTGACGCCCGTTCGCGGCCCGACGTCCAATGCCCCGATGATCCAGATTCGACGTGACCCCCAGGGTGCGGCCGGAGGGGGCGGGCCGCGCTTCTCCCCCGGGGCGATCGTCTACCACAAGCGCTACCGCTACCGCGGAGTCGTGGTCGAGGCGGACCCCGCGTGCCGCGCGGACGAGGGCTGGTGGCAGAACAACGCCACGCAGCCGAGCCGCGAGCAGGCCTGGTACCACGTGTTGCCGCACGGGATGGACCACGTGAAGTACGTCGCGGACGAGAACCTGATGCCCGACCCGACCGGCGAGGCTGTGGCCCATCCGTGGATCCCGGTGTACTTCTCCGCGTACGAGGGCGGACGCTACCGGCGCAACGACAAGCCCTGGGGATCGGCCTAGCTCGGCGTAGAGGCTTTGGATCCCCGAATCGTGTGTGGATGAGTCAAGTTTCGGCCGGCCGAGCCTGACCGTCATCCGAAAGTTCTGACCCTCCCCCGGTTCGGTGGACACTCGACTTAGGGTGACAGATATATCGGGGCGCGAAGCGCCGCCCGGTTGCATTGGGGGAGCCGCGCGGAGCCAGCGCCCAGCTGGCTGTAGCGCAGCGCGGCGGTCCGGGGGCGAAGCCCCC
>JAJFFA010000532.1 GCA_021776885.1 Planctomycetota bacterium | reverse complement strand
CTCGGGTTGCGCAGGACCTGGAACGACTCGTCGACGACGAAGGCGCCCGAGTCGGGCATCCCGTCGCGCCGCAGGCGCACGACCAGGATGCGGTAGGTCGAGCCCTCGCGGCGCCGCCAGACGACGTTGTGCCGATTCCGGCTCGGGGGAATGCTGCTGCTGATCGCCGGCGTCTCGTTGATCTCGCTGTTCGCCAGGCTTCGGAGCGGTCCCAGCGACCCGTCGAGATGCACTTGACGGGTCATGATGCGGCGGGCGGTCCCGTTCCGCTGCCACACCAGCGTGAACGCGCTGTCCGGGAGCCCCGTCGCATCCCCACCCACGTCCGGATGACTCGGTTCGACGCCGATGTCGAGGTCGATGACAGGACCCAGATCGCTGGTGTCGAGGTTCCGCATTCGGGCGCGGATGCGAGCTGAGCTGCCCGAGCCAAAGCTGAAGACCACCAGGGCTTGTCGGGCAGCCGGGACGCTGGCCACCCGTGGGCCGCTCGCGTTGCCGGTGGTGAATTCCGCGTAGCGCCCGGAGCCGGGCAGCGGACCCGCAGCGTCGACGAGGACCGTGTAGACGTCATGGTCCAACTGCGAGAAGTCCTGCTCGAAGACCACCAGGTAACGCTGCTGTGCCTCGTCCCAGACGACGTCGGGCTCGAGGTCGCGGTCGCACGCATCGTCGTCCGCGAGCACGGTCGAGAGCACGGGATCGACGGCGATCGGGAAGCGCGCGGCCGCGAGGAAGGCGGCCGGAACCACGAGCTCGAGGGCCGATCCGTCCGCTCGCAGCGTGGCGTCGAGCCCGAGCCGCCGACCCGCGGAGTCGAGCACGACCGCGGCTCCGTAGTGCACACCGCCCCAGGCCCCCTCGAAGCGCCAGCCGCCCGCGGCCGGGCGCGGGGAGAGCTCGCTCTCGATCTGCAGCGAGAGACCCAGGTCGCCGGCCGCTCCAGCGAGCGGGCTCTCGAGCACGAACAGCTGCTCGACCGCGTCCAGGCCCAGGACGTACTCCGCACGCACGGGGCCGCGCTCGAGAACGGCCCGATCTCCTTCGAGGCGCGCGGTCGGTTCGGCGAGGGCGAGGGCCGTGCCTCCGATCCGGGCCGCCCCCAGCGTCATGCGCAGGGGGAAGTTGTGCGGCGCGTTCGGCCCGAGGTCGGGCACGTAGGTGGCACCCTCGGAGTCGAACGAGGCCTTGTACGTGCGGCCACGCGCCCAGAGGACGCCCTCCACGACGGCGGTGTGAACCTGCTCGATCTCGGTCCCCAGGCCTGAGAGAGGAGGCGCGAGGAACCCCGCGACGCCCTCCGAACAGGGCAGCGCGGCGGGGGCCAGGGCAAGCAGCGCGAGGAGCGTGCGAAGGGACCGGTGAGAGGGGATCGACATGCTGACCTACCGTTCTGGGGGGCTGTGAGCCGGGCTACTTCTGCCCGCGTGGACACGAACGGAACCCAGCCCGGACCCCGCCACGATTCTCGGGGGGCCCCCTCGACGGCTTTTCACTGGAACGCGCGTGACGCCCGTCCGCGCTTGCGCATCAGCAGGGCGGCGCCCCCATGGACCCCACCTCCTCACATTCGCAGTCGGCCACCCGGAGCGGCCCCGGGCTCGACGACCTGGTCGCCGACCTCCTGGCCCAGCACGAGGGGCAGAGCCTGACCCGGCTGGCGGCCGCCCTGGACCAGCTCTGTCGGGTTCACCCGGGGCAGGCGCGCTCCCTGCGGCGGCGCTTTCGGCTCCTGGCCGAGATGGGCATGCTCGACGCCGAGCCGGATCAGGCCCCCCCGCGTGAGATCCCCGACCGGCTGGGGGAGTTCGAGCTCCTGGAGCGCCTGGGGCAGGGCGGCATGGGCGTCGTGTACCGCGCCAGCCAGCCGTCCCTGGGACGCGAGGTGGCCCTGAAGCTGGTGCGCCCCGAGCAGCTCTGGTTCGACGGCGCACGGGAGCGCTTCCAGCACGAGGTGCGCACCGTGGCACGCCTCTCCCACCCGGGGATCGTGCCCGTCCATGCGGTGGGCGAAGAGGACGGCTTGCCCTGGTTCGCGATGGAGCTCGTGCGCGGCGCAACCCTGGCCCAGGTCCTGCGCGCCCTGCGCGGACGCCGTGCCGAGGAACTGTGCGGCGCCGACCTCCTGCGCGCCGCCCACGAGTGCATGGGGAGCGCCGACGAGGACGCCGCTGCAGCGGAGCTGCCGGATCTCTTCCAGGGCTCCTGGAGCGACGCCTGCCTGCGCATCGTGCGGGCGGTGGCCGAGGCCCTCGAGCATGCCCACCGGCTGAACGTCCTGCACCGCGACCTGAAGCCGTCGAACATCATGCTCACCCCGGAGGGCCGGGTGATGCTGCTCGACTTCGGGCTGTCGAGCGAAGAGGGCGGCAGCCAGGCCTCGCGCACGGCGGCGACCCACGCGGGCTCCTTGCCCTACATGGCCCCCGAGCTCCTGGACGGGGCGGGTCGCCCGGGTCGGCGCAGTGACGTGTACGGCCTGGGCGTGACCCTCTACGAGCTCTTCAGCTTGAACTTGCCCTATCAGGCCGACAGCTCCCAGGCCCTGCGGGCACGGGTGGTCGAGGCGCGCCCGCGCCCCCTGCGCGAGTTCAACAAGCGCATCACCTGGGAGGCCGAGACCGTCTGCCGTTGCGCCATGGAGCGCGACCCCGGAGCGCGCTACGCCACCTCGGCGGACCTGGCCCTGGACCTCTCGAACGTGCTCGAGGGGCGGCCGATCGTGGCCCGCCGGCCCGGTCCCGTGCGTCGGGCGCGGCGGCTGATCGAGGCGCACCCGGTGGTCGGCGCGAGCCTGCTGGTGCTCGCGATCGCGGCGCCGACCACCTGGGGTATCCAGCAGGCGCGGGCCAACCGTCAGCTCTCGGAGAAGCAGGTCCAGCTCGAGGTCCAGGGCGCGGCCCTGGCCGAGGCCAACCGCCAGCTCGAGGGCGCGATCGAGACGTCGCGCTCGAACCTGGGCCTGGCCCTGACCGCGGTCGACGAGTTCCTCGGGCGCATGGGGGCCGCGGACTTGGTCGACATGCCCCGCGTCGAGCCCGTGCGCCGCGCGCTCCTGGCCCGGGCGGTCGAGCTGTTCGAGGAGATGGTCGGGACCCACCCGGACGCGGACGTCCTGGTGCACAAGCTGTCCCGAGCCCACTTCCGCGCCGCCAACGCCTACGCCCGGGTCGCCGACCACGAGCGCGCCATCGAGGGCTACCAGACCCAGATCCGTCTGCTGGAAGGGCTGATCGCGAGCGGGGGGTCGTCCCCCCATGACCTGGCCCACGACCTGAACCGCGCCGACGCGGAGCTGGGCGACGTGCTCAACCGCCAAGGCCGATACGAGGAGGCCATCGAGGTCCAGAGCCGAGCGCTCGAGCGCAGTCGCCGCTTCGTGCAGCGCTGGCCCGACTCCCTCGACGCGCGCATGGACGAGGCCATCGCCCTGACACGCCTGGCCCAACCCTTCGCGTCGCGCGGTGACTACGAGCTCGCCCTGCCCCTGACCATGGAGGCGATCGAGCGCCTCGAGGCGCTCGTGCGCGACGACCCGCAGGAGCCCGGTCCGTGGCCCAAGCTGTGCAACAACTACTGGCTGGCCGGGATCGCGCACAAGCACGCGGGGCGCATGGACGAGGCGCTGGAGGCGAGCGACGCGGGACTGGCCGCGGTGTCCGACTTCCTCGCGCTCTTCCCCGACAGCTCGGCCGGTCGCATGCTCGAGACGCGGCTCTGGAATCAGATGGGCGAGCTGGCGGCGGAGCTGGACGGGCCCGAGGCGGCCCTGCCGCTCTACGCCGAGAACGTCGAACGCCTGAAGGCCCTCGACGCGTCGTTCCCGGGGGTGATCAACATCGAGGACATGGTCTTCACTGGCCTGGCGAACCTGGGCGCGACCTACGTCATGTGCGGCGACCCCGGGCGTGGGGTCGAGTTCCTGCAGCACGCCTCCGCGCGGGTGCGCGCCCTGCGCGAGCGTGTGCCCGGGTCGCAGGAGTACGCGCTGCGTGACGCGATGATCGACGGTTCCCTGGCCGAGGGCTACCGCCAGATCGGCGAGCCAGGGCGCGCGCGCCAGCTCCTCGGGCGCGCCATCCCGGCCGTCGAGGCCGAGCTCGAGCGGCACCCCGGCCGCCTCGAGCTGTCCCACTTCCTGGCGCAGCTGCGCGTCTCGGAAGCGGACCTGAGCGCCGACGAGAGCGCAGCGCCCGCACGCTGAGCGCTGCTAGTCGAGCAGCTCGAGCAGCCCGGCGGCTTCTTGGCCGCGGCCGGCGAGCTCGAAGGCGCGCGCCAGGAGGCGCGCCGCGTTGCGCGTTGCGCGCTGCTCGAAGCCGCCCTGCGCTTCGGCCCGTCCCAGCCGCTCCTCGAGCAGCGCCAGCCCGGCCTCTTCCCCGTGCACCCGCAGCAGGGCCTCGGCGTGGCTGTCGATCCAGTTCGCGGCCACCGGGCTGTCCTCCGGCAGGCTGTCCAGGCCGATCCGGATCAGCTCCTCGCTCGCGGCCAGGGCGTAGTCGACGTCTCCGCAGATCAGACCCAGGCGCGCCTCGAAGGAGAGTCGGCTGACCCATGTGCTCTCGGGCCAATCGCGCTGCACCTCGGCCGCGCGCGCGAGCCACTCGCGCGACTCGTCGAAGCGCCGTTCCAGGCGCAGGAGATCGGCGAGCTTGAGCATGACGTGGGTGTCGAGGACCATCGTGCCCGGGCCGGCCTCGAGCAGCTCGCGGTAGGCGCGCTCCGCCGCCTCTCTGTCCCCGGGCCCGTTGCGCTCCGCGAGCAGCCAGGCCAGGTCGAAGCGGGCCTGCCGCGTGTCGCCGTGGTCGGCTCCGAGCAGGCTCGAGCGGCGCTCGATCACGGAGCGCAGGATCGACTCGGACTCGCTCCAGGAAGCCTCGCGCGGCTGGCCGCGCTGGAGCGCTCCGAGGTCGCGCAGACACCCGCCGAGCAGGGACTCGGCGGCCAGGACGACGTCGACGTCGTCCGTCCCCAGGGTGCTGCGGGCCGTGGGCAGCATGGCCCTCAGGATCTCGATCGCCTGGGCGCTGCGCCCCAGCTCCGCGTAGACATGGGCCAGGCTCTCACGCAGGTGCAGGACGATGCGCGCGTCCTGGCCCAGGTCGCGGGCCGCGTCGGGGATGGCCTCGGTCAGGAGCGCCACCTTGGCCTCGTACTGCTGGCTGGCTTGCAGCGCGCGGCCCAGGCTGGCGATGGCGTAGTAGGTCGCGTCGTTCGCCGGACCGCTGCGGCGCATCTGGGCCTCGTAGGCCTGGCGTAGCAGCTCCACGGCTTCGTCGTAGCGGCCGACGTGCAAGAGCTGGGTGCCAGAGACCTCGAGCGCCGTCTGCAGGCTGAGGGTCTCCTTCCCGCGCCAGGCGCGGCAGGCGGCCACGAGCTGGTCCAGCACGGGCTGGGCTTCCTCGGCCCGATTCATGCGCACCAAGAGGCGCGCGTGGAAGGCGCGGAACTGGATCACCCGCGGCGCTTCGCTCCCGAAGGCGGCCTCGAGCTCGGGCAAGAGGCGCTGCACGCGTTGCGCCGCTTCGCCCAGGCGGCCGGCGTTCATCAAGAGCTGGGTCAGCTGCCGCTCGCGCTCGAGGCGCTCGCTGGAGGGGGCCGGGCCCGGCGCGTCGCGCAGGGCGGCGTCCAGGACTTCGATGGCCTCGTCCGTGCGGCTGGCGCGGTCGAGGGCCAGGGCCAGGGTCGCACGCAGCTCCAGGGGCTGGTCGGCGTCGGGGCCGGAGGCGGCCTCCGCGGCCTCGACGGCGAGGGTCAGGGACTCGATGCTCGCGTCGAAGTCCGCGTGCTCGAGCTGGGCACGGCCGAGCACGCCCTGGGCGCGCAGGGTCGTGGGGTGCAGGTCGCCGAGGCCGAAGCGCGCGCTCTCCAGGAGCTGTCCGGCCTCGCCCACGGCGTCGGCGACGGCGCCCAGCTCGATGCGACACTCGAGCCACTCGAGCGCTGCGCCGAGGGCCCGCTCGTCCTGGGCTCCGTACAGCTCGCGGGCGGCCTCGCTGGCCCGCGCCAGGAGCGGCTCCGCGCGGTCGTACAGACCCAGGGCGGCCCAGGTCGCTCCCAGGTCGCGGGCCACGGCGACCGCAACCTCGGGGCGTCCGGGTGGACGCGCGTGGAACTGGGCCTCGGCCTCCTCGACGACCGTGCGCACGCTGACGTCCGGACCGTGCTCGGCCGAGTCCATGGCGCGCAGCACGCGCGAGAGGAAGCCGGAGGCTTCGCCGGCGACCTCGAGCTGCACGTTGCGCTCCTCGAGCCGCGCCCGCGCCAGGCGCGCCTGCCAGAGGGTGGTGACCAGACCCGCGATCAGGGCGATCAGGACAGCAGCGGCCGTTCCGACGGCGAAGCGGTGGCGGCGCAACAGCTTGCGCACCCGGTAGAGGGCGTCGGGCGGGGCGCTCTCGACGGCCTCGCCCGCGAGGAAGCGGGCCAGCTCGCGCTCCAGTTCCGCCACCGAGGGCAGGCGGCGTCCACGGTCCGGCTCGAGGGCCGCGGCGCAGATCCAGTCCAGCTCCTTGGGCAGGCTGGGGGCGACGCTGCGCAGCCGGCGCGGCTCGCCGCGCTCGATCATCAGCGCGATCTGGGTCAGGCTCTTGCCGTCGAACTCGAAGGGCAGCTCGCCGCTGAGCAGCTCGAAGAGCACCGTGCCCAGGGCCCAGACGTCGCACTGCACGTCGAGCTCGTCGCGTCGCCCGGCGAACTGTTCAGGCGCCATGTAGCGCAGGGTTCCGGCGAGCTGACCGGGCTGGGTCTCCGCCATGCTGGCGCCGGGCAGATCGGAGTGCGTGGCGCGCGCCAGGCCGAAGTCGATGACCTTCAGCGCCCCGTGTTCGTCGACCAGCAGGTTGGCCGGCTTCAGGTCGCGGTGGATCACGCCCAGGCGGTGACCGCTCTCGACCGCTGCGCAGGTCTGACGCAGGAGCTCGACCCGGGC
>JAJFFA010000531.1 GCA_021776885.1 Planctomycetota bacterium | reverse complement strand
CCTGCGCCCCGGGGCCGAGCGGCAGCGCGATCGGCGCACCCGGGCCGGAGCCCTGGAGCTCGCCGAGGAGCGCCTCGAGTCCCTGGCTCAGGGCCTGCGCGCCCTGCGTCTGCCCGGGATGGCCGAGCGCGTGATCCTGCGCCGCGCCAAGTACGCGCTGATCGAGGAAGAGCGCGGGCGCGTGCTCGTGACCCCGCGCAAGCAGTAGGCCAGCGGGGCGGGACCGAGCGCTACTCGCCTCCGCCCGCGGTGCCCTCGACGGTCCCCTCGACCGTGCACACGGTCGGGTGGAAGAGGAACGACAGGGGCGGGTAGATGAACCAGAAGGTGGTCCCCGACGTGTCCGAGATGTTCACCCGCGTCGCGCCGCGGCCGCTGGCCTCCTCGGTGAACTCGTCGACGGCGGCCTGCAGGCTGCTCTTGCCCCACAGATCCCAGGTGAACAGGAACTTCAGCCCGTAGAGGGTCGTCGTCTGGTACTCGATCGGCTCGCCCCGGATCCCGTCCACGCCGTTGAACTCGGTGGCTCGGCTGTGGATCACGCAAGACGAGAGGCAGGCGGCGAGGAGCAGGGGCAGGGCGCGTGTCTTCATGGCGGCGAAGTCTGCCCGATCACGCAAGGCTTCGGTAGCCCCCCGAACGCCCTGGACTCCGCCTGCGGGACTTCCCATGATCGCGGGATCATATGAACGAGGAATCAGATGTCTGAGCCGGCCGACGACGCCTGCGTCGACAAGCTGCGCGTCCTGGCCGACCCCACGCGGTTGGCGGTTCTCGGAGCCCTGCTGGTCGCTCCGCGCCACGTCGGCGAGCTGGCGGAGCTGCTCGCGGTGGAGCAGAGTTCGATGTCCCACCACCTGCGCACCCTGCGCGACGCGGGCCTGGTCTTCGGCGAGCGCGACGGCAAGGCCATGCGCTATCAGCTCTCCCCCGGAGTGCGCGCCGGGAAGGCGGGCCTCGACCTTGGCTGCTGCAAGCTGTCCTTCGACTCCAAGGCCCGCGATCCCGAGGCTCGCAACGGATGATGCTGCGTTCACGTCGGCCGCTCCTGTTCCTCGCGCTGCTCGGCGTCGCCGGCTGCGGCCGGGCCACCCATGCCGCCGAGACCGTCACCGTCACGGGCTCGAGCACTATCGCGCCGCTGATGCTCGAGATCGGCCGCCGCTTCGAGCAGCAGCACCCGGGCACCCGCGTCGACGTGCAGACGGGCGGCTCGGGACGCGGCCTGGCGGACGCGCGCTCGGGCCTGGCCGACATCGGCATGGTGTCCCGCGCCCTGGGGCCCGAGGAAACGGACCTCATGGGACACACGATCGCCCTCGACGGAGTGGCGATCCTGGTGCACGCGGACAATCCGCTGACCTCGATCGATCGCCAGAGCGTGATCGACATCTTCACCGGAAAGCTCGCGACCTGGGGCTCCCTGGGCGGAGACGACTCCCCGATCACCGTCGTCAGCAAGGCCGAGGGTCGCTCGACCCTCGAGGTCTTCCTGGATCACTTCGAACTGGAGAGCGCGGACATCGCGGCCTCCGTGGTCGTGGGCGACAACGAGCAGGGGGTCAAGACGGTGGCGGGCAACCCCGACGCCATCGCCTACGTCTCGATCGGCGCCGCCGAGTACTCCATCGCCAGCGGAACCCCGGTGCGGCTCCTGGCCCTCGACGGGATCGAGGCCTCGAGCGCCTCCCTCGCGGCCGGACGCTTCCCCCTCTCGCGCCCCCTCAACCTGGTGGTCGGGGGCGCGGAAGAGGGCGAGCCCGCGAAGTCCGTCGCCAGGTCCCTGATCGCCTTCGCCAGCTCGCCTGCGGTGCACGACCTCGTCCAGGCCCAGGGGCTGGTGCCGCTCTCGAACTGAGGCTCGATTCGCTTGCCCGACGACGCCCAGCGCTCGCCCGAGCCCCACGCGCGGCGCAGCCTGCGCATGCTGGCAGCGGAGCGTCCCGTGGGGGCGCGCCGCGACTGGGTCCTGAGCTCGGTCACACGCTTCAGCGCGATCGCCACCGGCGCCCTGCTCTTCACGATCGTCGCCTTCCTCTTGATCGACTCCGCGCCGGCACTGCGCGAGATCGGTCCGCTGCGCTTCGCCCTCGACGACAGCTGGCACCCCGCCCCCAGCGCGGCGGACGGCACCTTCGGCCTGCTGCCCATGCTGGTCGGCACGCTGCTCGCCAGTGCCGGGGCCCTGGCCCTGGCCCTGCCCCTCGGCATCCTCGCCGCGGTCTTCCAGCGCTACTTCGCGCCTCGGGTCATCGCCGTCCCCTTCCGCACCGTGGTCGAGCTCCTGGCGGGCATTCCCTCGGTGGTCTACGGCTTCTGGGGTCTCGTGGTCGTCGTGCCCCTGGTGCGCCAGCTCGCCCCCCCTGGCCCTAGCCTGCTCGCCGGTGCGCTGATCCTGGCCCTGATGATCCTGCCCACCGTGGCCCTGACGGCCGACGCTGCCCTGGCCTCGGTGCCGGTCAGTCTGCTGCGCGGGGCGAGCGCCCTGGGTCTCTCGCGCTCATCGATCGTGCGTCACGTGGCCCTACCCGCCGCGCGCCGCGGCCTGCTCTCGGGTGCGATCCTGGCCGCCGGGCGCGCCATCGGCGAGACCATGGCGATCCTGATGGTCTGCGGCAACGTGGTCCAGGTGCCGTCGAGCGTGTTCGATCCGGTGCGCACCCTGACCGCGGGCATCGCCCTCGAGATGGCCTACGCCCTCGAGCTGCACCGCTCGGCGCTCTTCGTCTGCGGCCTGGTGCTGATGGCCGCCGTGACCTTGCTGGTCGTCTGCGCCGAGCGCGCGGGTCGCCAGCGCACGAGCTCGGGGTGGGCAGGGTGAGCGCGCGGGACGAGTTCGACGCCCGCCTCGCGCGCGGGGGGCGCAGCGATCGGCTCTTCGCCGCCCTGACCTGGGGCGCCGCCGCGAGCGTCGCCCTCGGCTTCGCCTGGATCCTGGTCGACCTGTGCATCGGCGGGATGCCGCGCCTCTCGGCCGGGTTCTTCCTCGAGTCCCCGCGCGATGCGGGTCGTGCGGGGGGCATCCTCTCGATCCTGGTCTCGACCGGCCTGCTGCTGGCCGTGGCCCTGGCCATCGCCGTGCCCCTGGGGCTGGCGAGCGCGATCTTCCTGGCGGAGTCCCTGCGCAGCGGGGCCGCCCTCGAGCGCGTCGTGCGCCAGAGCCTCGATGTCCTGGCTGCGGTGCCCTCCATCGTCTTCGGGCTCTTCGGCTACGCCTTCTTCAGCGGCCTCCTGGGCCTCGGCTCGTCGATCCTCGCCGGCGGCCTGACCTTGGCTTGCATGGTGCTGCCGATCTTCGTGCGCGCCTGCGAGCAGGGCCTGCGCGCCGTGCCCGAGGAGCTCTTGCAAGGTGCCGCCGCCCTGGGACTCTCGCGCACGGCCACCCTGCGCCACGTCTCCCTGCCCAACGCCGCCCCGGCCATCGTGGTCGGGATCGTCCTGGGGGTCGGGCGTGCCCTGGCCGAGACCGCGGCCCTGGTCTTCACCGCCGGCTACGTCGATCGCATGCCGCGCTCGCTCTTCGACTCGGGGCGCGCCCTCTCGGTGCACGTCTACGACCTGTCGATGAACGTGGCGGGGGGCGAGGCCAGTGCCTACGCCAGCGCCCTGGTTCTCCTGGCGGTTCTACTGGTGATCAACGCGACGGCCTCCCTGCTGACGCGGCGGCTCCTGGCGCAGGGTCGAGCATGACGCGCCCCGGGATCCTGATCAGCGGCCTGTCGGTCACCTACGGCACCCAGACCGCCCTGGCCGGCGTGGAGCTTTCCTGTGCCCCGGGCAAGATCACAGCCTTGATCGGCCCGTCCGGCTGCGGCAAGTCGAGCCTGCTGCACAGCATCAACCGCCTGACCGACCTCGTCCCCGGCTGTCGCGTCAGCGGCCGGATCGAGGTCGACGGGCAGGACGTCCGCGCGAAGGAGGTCGACGTCATCGCCCTGCGCCGCCGCGTGGGCATGATCTTCCAGAAGCCCAATCCCTTCCCGCTC
The DNA here is from genome assembly GCA_021776885.1 of Planctomycetota bacterium. Lineage (GTDB taxonomy): Bacteria > Planctomycetota > UBA1135 > UBA1135 > JAJFFA01. The sequence continues at coordinate 581 of JAJFFA010000531.1, read as the reverse complement.
TCGATCGCTCGCAACCTCGAACTGCCCCTGATCGAGCACGGCCTGCGCGATGCGGCCGAGCGCCGCACCCGCGTGCGCCGCGCCCTGCAGGACGTGGGCCTGTGGAGCGAGGTCGAAGGCCGCCTCGAGGACCGCGCGACGGATCTCTCGGGCGGCCAGCAGCAGCGCCTGTGCCTGGCCCGAGCCCTGGTACTCGAACCCGAGATCGTGCTCCTGGACGAGCCCACCAGCGCCCTGGACCCCTTGTCGGGGGGCCTGGTCGAAGACCTGATCGCGGGCCTGCGCGAGCGCTTCACCGTCGTCCTCGTCACCCACGACCTGGGCCAAGCCCGCCGCCTGGCCGACCAGATCGCCCTCTTCTGGTCCAACGGCACCAGCGGAGAACTGATAGAGCAGGGCACCTGCAAGCAGGTCTTCGAGGACCCGCAGGATCCGCGCGCTGCGGCGTATGTGGCGGGGCGCAGGGTGTAGCGCGGTCGCCGTCCCGGAAGAGCGCTCTTCGGCTCCGGCTCGAGAAGCAAGCGGCATGCCGTGCCCGCTCACTCCGTCGCGGCGCCCCCGTGAGGCCCCCAGCGCAGGTA
>JAJFFA010000054.1 GCA_021776885.1 Planctomycetota bacterium | reverse complement strand
GGATACCGTCCTGGCGCAGCACGTCCCCGGGCAGGGGGCGCTGGGCACAGGCGACGCTGGCGAAGCGCAGGTCCGGCAGGCGGAAGCGGCGCGGATCCTGAGCGCTCTGCACCGGCGCCTGGGCCAGCTGGACGTCGAGGTTGGCCAGCACCCGCGGGCGCACGAAGTCGGGCAAGTAACCGTTGAAGGCGTCGCCCGTCAGTTCCGTCGGTCCGCCCGAGCGCAGGCGGCGCAGGACGTCCTGGGTGGGCGAGCCGAAGTCGATGGTTCCGTTGTCGACCGTGGCGATCGCGTGGCCCGTCAGGTTGGTCAGCAGCTGGTCGTCGCCCGTGGCGAAGTTGGGGCGGGTGGGCACGCGCAGGGCCAGGTTCGCGACGTCCGTCCTCTTGGCGCCCGGGAAGCCGGCCTCGTTGACCGGCAGGGGCGTCCCTGCGGCGGCGGCCTCGAGTTCCGATACGGTGGCGTCGACGATGACGCGGGTCGGGTGGAACTCGCGCGCCCCGTTCCCGTCGTGGTCGACCAGGTCGCCGTAGTTGGGGTCGGCGAAGAGGCGCGCCTCGAAGGGCACGTTGGCCGGGAGGCCACTCAGGACGCGCACCGTGTCCGGGGTGATGCGGCTCGCGTCCAGGAGGTCGCTGAAGCGCAGCACCAGGGCGCAGTTGCGCGGGACCGTGCTGAAGACCCCGGCGCCGAGGTCGACCAGGCTGGCCAGGTCGTCGGTGCGACGCAGGTCCTGGAAGAACGCCTGGCGGCCCTGCGCCTGGCTCACGTCGCGCGGGATCACGAGGCGTGTGGCGCCCGTCGCCGGGCTCACCTCGAGGGTCCAGTCGGGGCCCGTGTCGATCCCGGCCGCGATCACGAAGTCGCGCTGCATGAGCACGGGCTCCCCGGCGGCGTCGAGGCCATAGACGTCGACCAGGCGCCCGAAGTGCACCTGGCTCAGGAGCACCTGGGTGGCGCGGCCCTGGTCGTTGGGGTCGACGAAGAAGGCCTCGCCGCCGGGCTTCGAGAGCACGCTGCCGGGCGTGTTGGCGCTGCCTTCGAAGGAGCTCGACCCGTTGCAGGCCACGAGGCTCGCGAGGAGCAAGGCGGCCGGGACGATCGAGGCAGAGAGGGAACGAAGAGTGGGCGTGTTCGCGTTCAATCTGGGCATGACGGGGCTGCTGTCCTCCAGGTCGCCAGGCCCGGTGGGGTCGACGGACTAGCGCAAACGGCGTGCCGAGCGCGCTGCGCCTGGGCCAGGGGCCGTGGAGTGGCCCGGCGCCCGCTGTGCGAGGGCCCTGGCGCGCGCTCAGCGGCGTCCAGCCCGTGCGCAAGCGCACGCCGGCGGCGTTCTTCGACACCGAGGCCGCGCCGATCCGTAACATTGCGCTATCGTGTTGGCCCCTTTTTCCGCGCCCCCGCGCGCACGTGATTCCGCTCGAAGGCTCTTCACCCCATGAAATACGGCTTCCGCTCCCTCTGCGCCGCTGCGCTCGCGGCCTCCATCGCCCAGGCGGGCGACTCGTTCCTCGCGCTCAACGAGATCTACATCTCCCACGACGGCACCGACGACATGGAGTACGTCGAGCTGATCGGTAGCGGAGGGCAGCCCCTCGACGGCTACCTGGTGTGTGTCGTCGAAGGCGACGGATCCGGCGCCGGCACCCTCGACCGGGCCTACGACCTGACCGGCCAGACCATGCCCATGGACGGCTACTTCGTCCTCGGGGACACGGCCGAGCCGGCCACCGACCTCGACATCGGCGCCAGCAACACCCTCGAGAACGGCACGAACACGTTCTACCTCGTCTTCACCAATGACGTGAGCGCGGTGACCGCGCTGCTCGGCACCGATGTCGACTCCGACGATGACCTCGTCACCGACCTGACGACCGTCGCGTTCATCGTCGACTCGGTCGGCGTGGCGGACGGTGGCTTCGGCGGCGCCGGCACCGACATGATCTTCGACGGTGCCACGGTCGTCGGTCCCGACGGTAGCTTCGGCCCGGCCGGGATCTTCCGCGACGGCGACCACCCCGGCGCCTGGTGCAACACCGACTTCCTCGACTTCGACGACGTCGCCAACACCGACCTGCCGCGCACGCCGGGCGCGCTGAACATCGCCTGCCCGCCGGCCATGTGTGGGGCCGATGACGCCCTCGAAGACAACGACGACTGCATGACCGCCGCCATGATCGGCGCGGGCACGCTCAGCGCGCTGCAGGCCGTCGACGCCGACGCGGACTTCTTCCGCTTCACGGTCGCCCCGGGCGAGATCGTGACCGCCTCCGCCAGCTTCACCCACGTCGACGCCGACGTCGACATGCGCCTCTTCGACGCGGACTGCATGAACGAGCTCGACGCGTCGGGTTCGGTCAGCGACATGGAGTCGGTCGCCTGGAGCAACGACACCGGGATGGCGGCGGACGTCACCATCGAGGTCTTCGTGTTCAACGGCGGCCCGGGCTGCAGCTTCTACGACCTCGACGTTTCGACCGAGGTCGACCCGTGCCTGGCGGCCGGGGACGACGCCCTCGAGGACAACGACGACTGCGCCAGCGCCAGCCCGCTGGGCGCGGGCACGACGGCCGGTCTCTTCGTGCGCAAGGGCGACGAGGACTGGCACAGCGTCAGCGTTCCGGCCTTCTCGACGGCCTACATCCAGGCCATCTTCGAGCAAGCCACCGCGGACGTGGACATGCGCCTGCGCGATGACTGCGCCGGCGGCTCCGTCGACATCAGCCTCTCGATCTCCGACAACGAGCAGGTGGCCTACGTCAACGCGACGGCAGCCGCGATCGACGTCTTCGCCATGGTCGAGGTCTTCAGCGGCTCGGCCGGTGACTGCACGCCCTACGACGTGGTGGTCTCCTTCGAGAGCGGCATGCCCGGCACGAACTTCTGCGCGGCCACGCCCAACTCCAGCGGCTTCCCGGCCAACGTCTCGGCCAGCGGTTCCTCGAGCGTCTCGGCCAACGACCTGACCCTGGTCGCCAGCCCGGTCCCGGCCAACGTCCCCGGCGTCTTCTTCCACGGGCCGCAGCAGGCCTCGATCCCGTTCCAGGGCGGCATGAAGACCCAGTGCACCAACATGCCGGTGCGGGGTCCCATCGCCTTCGCCAGTGGGACGACCCTGGCCTCGGCCCTGGACAACGCCTCGCCGGCCAACATCGGCGTGATCTTCCAGAGCACCACGCGCTACTTCCAGGCCTGGTTCCGCGACAACGCTGACGTCGAGGGCTACGGCCTCTCGAACGGCTACGCCGTCACCTTCACGGAGTAGAGCCAGCTGGGCGGGCGGCGACGCGGCTCGTCCAGCGCAAGAAACTAGGGCCGGGTCGCATGCAATGCGACCCGGCCCTTCCTGTTGTCTCGGGGGGGACAAGCGAACGAGGCGCGCTGGGCTCAGTCGCCCTGCATGCGGTAGATGGCGTCCACCAGGTCGCCGCCGTGCTTCATCACGTCGACCTTGTCGTCGACCAGGCGCAGCACGCCCTTGGGGTCGATCACGAAGGTGACCCGCGCCGCATAGCGCCCCTGGTTCACGCCGTACTTGTCCGCCGCGCTGCCGTCGGGGTCCGACAGCAGGGGGAAGTTCAGCTTCTGGTCCTTGGCGAACTGTGCCTGGGTCTTCACGTCATCGAGGCTGACCCCGAAGGCACGAATCCCCAGCTCCTCGAAATCGGTCGCTACGTCCCGCAGCGAGCAGACTTCTTTGGTTCACCCAGGGGTGGCGGCCTTCGGATAGAAGGCGACCACCGTCCAGAGTTCGTGGGCTCCGCCCACGCCGGCCAGGGTGCCCTCGTGGGTGTTCAGGCGGAAAGCGGGGGCGGGCTTGCCGACCTCCGGGAGCTTGGGCCCCTCCTCCTGGAAGGGCAGGGTGGCCGCCAAGGCGGCCAGACAGACGGCGAGGATTCGCATCGGGGTTGGGTTCCTGGGCAGGGGGTCGAAGGCGGCAGCCTCCTGATCCTGGTGCCCGCCGGTCGCCGCGTCCAGCGCCCCCGCCACGAAGTTCGGCGCGCACGACTGCGCTTTTACACGGCGGAACTGGCCCCCCGCGCGCCGGATCCCCGCTCTGACCTACGGTGGGGTGTGCGAGCGCACCCCTCCCATGGACCCCACCATGGCCCTCCCCCCGTGGATCCCACCCGAGAGATCATCGAAGAGCCTGCCGCCGAGGACCTGGTCAGGAACTATGGACGCCTGCGTGAGCTCGCGGCGCGCCATCTGGCGCGGGAGCGCCCGGACCACACCCTGGGCGCCACCGCCCTGGTGCACGAGGTCTGGCTGCGCCTGGCGCGCTACGCGACCGACCACGCGCTGGACGAGCGCGAGACCGAGCTGCTCTGTAGCCACGTCATGCGCCGCGTCCTGACCGACCATGCTCGCGAGCGCGGGGCGCGCAAGCGCGACGGCGGCGTGCGCCAGCGCTTCGAAGAGCTCGAGCACGTCTCGGCCCCGCTCCAGGCCTCGGCCGTCGTGCTCGACGTCGACCAGGCGCTGACGCGCCTCGCGCGCTTCGACCCGGAGCTGGCCCGCATCGTCGAGCTGCGCTTCTTCGGTGGACACACCATGGCCCGCATCGCCACCTGGACCGGCCTCTCCGAGCGCAGCCTGAAGCGGCGCTGGGCCCTGGCCCGTGCCTGGCTGATGGACGCCCTGGCTGGAACCCAGGAGAGCGCGACGGAGGACGAGAACGCATGACGCTGCACGACGCCCGCGGCGACGAAGAGCTCGACTGGCCGCGCGTCTCGCGCGCCTTCGACGAGGCCCTCGAGCTGGATCCCGCACGCCGCGGCGCGGCGCTCGAGGAAGGGCTCGCGGACGCGCCCCGCGAGCGCGCGACGGTGCTGCGCTTGCTGCAGCGCGCCGACTCCCCCGCTGGCGTGCTCGACGAGACGGCCGCGGGCTTGCTCGCGCGGGACGAGGAGCCGCCCGCCGCGGACCCGTCGAACTCGGACACGTCGAACGCCGGCGACCTGCCGCGCCTCGGTCCCGAGCTGACCCTGATCGAGCACCTCTCCTCCGGAGGCATGGGGGAGGTCTACCTGGCCGAGCGCCGGGTGGCGGGCACGCGCCGGCGGGTCGCCGTGAAGGTCCTGCGCCAGGGCCTGGGCAGCGCTGCGTTCCTGGCCCGCTTCCGCCGCGAGCAGGAGACCCTGGCCGGCCTCGAGCACCCGGGCATCGTCACCTTCCTGGATGCGGGCGCCCTCGAGGACGGCCGGCCCTACCTGGTGATGGAGTACGTCCAGGGCGCGCCCATCACGGCCTGGTGCCGTCAGCAGGGGACGGGCGTGCGCGAGCGCGTCGTGCTCCTGCGCCGCGCGGCCGAGGCGGTCGCCTTCGCCCACGCGAGCCTCGTGCTGCACCGCGACCTCAAGCCCTCGAACCTGCTGGTCACCGACGGCGGCGACCCCAAGCTGCTCGACTTCGGGGTGGCCAAGCTGCTGGCCGCGCCCGACGACGGGCTGGCCGGGGACACGGGCGAGTGGACCCGCGACCTGGCGCCCCTGACCTGGCGCTACGCCAGCCCCGAGCAGCTGCGCGGCGCGCGCAGCACCGTCGCCACGGACGTCTTCGGGCTGGGCCTCGTCCTGCACGAGCTGCTCGGCGGGCAGCCGACCTTCGACGCTCCCGGCGACACGGGTGAGCGCGCCCTGCCCGTGCCGCCGAGCCAGGTCTGTCCCGCCGCCGACCGGCGCCTCGTGCGCGGCGACCTCGACGCCATCGTCGAGCGCGCCCTGGCCCCGGACCCGCGCCGGCGCTACGCCAGCGTCGACGCCCTGTGCGCCGACCTCGATCGCTATCTGGCCGGGGAGCCCGTCACGGCACGCACCTCGACGCCCCTCGAGCGGGCGACGAAGTTCGCCCGCCGGCGGCCCTGGCTGAGCCTCGCTCTGGGCGCCCTGCTCCTGGCCCTGGGCGCGGGCCTGGCCGGCACCTGGCTCGGCAAGCGGCGCGCCGAGCACGACGCCTCGCGCGGCTGGTTCGCCCACACCCAGGCGGCGCGGGCCACGGGCTTCCTCGAAGAGCTCCTGGTGCTCGGCGTCTCGCCCGGGACGCTCGACGAGGCCGAGCGCCGGGCGGCCCAGGACCT
>JAJFFA010000530.1 GCA_021776885.1 Planctomycetota bacterium | reverse complement strand
GGTGGTCGAGAGGTCGGCCTCGTAGCGCGCCTGCTCGGCCTCGAGCTGGCTCTGGGCCAGCTCGACGCTCTGCTCCGCTGCGCGCACCGACTCGGCCTGGTACACGACCTCGCGCACCGCCCCGCGCACCTCGGCCACGATGTTCGTCTCGAGCTGGTCGTAGGTCACGAGGGAGGCGCGCACCTGGGCCCGGGCGGCGCGCTCGGCGAAGTTGGAGGTGCGATTCTCGAGGGGCAGGTTGTAGCTCAGGCTTGCGGACAAGAGGGGGTACTCGAAGGAGAGGGAGTCGGTGAACGCCTGGGCGTCGTCGCTGTCGACGTTGCGGCTGGCCGCGGTGAGGTTCAGGTCGAGGCCGGCCAGGCGCTCCGAGACCGTGCGCGTGTGGCGCAGTCGAGCCGCGTCGACCTCGAAGCGCTGCTGACGCAGCTCACTGCGCATGCGCAGGGCGACGTCGCGCGCCCGGGTCCACTCGGGGACGCCGGCCGTCGTCACTTCGGGCAGCGGGGTTACGGGTCGAATCGGGGTCTGCCACATCTCTTCCTTGCGCCGGTCGAAGAGCAGCTTCTTCAGCTCGTCCATCGTCTGATGGACCGTATTCTCGGCCTGCAGGAGGGACTGGATGCGCGTGGACATCTCGGTCCTCGCCTGGAGTACATCAACCTCCGTGCCAACCCCGGCGTCCAGGCGCCGCTGGTTCTGCTCGAGGGAGGCGCGGCCCAGGTCGAGGGCGGAGGACGACACGTCCCGGGCCTCGAGGGCGGCGACCAGCTCCCAGTAGGCGTTCTGCACCGCGATCAGGACCTGGTGCCGGACCTGGCGCTGGGCCTCGCGCTGCTTCTGGTAGTTGACCTCGGACTCGCGCTGCGAGGCGGTGGCGTACTCGCTCCAGGCGCCGCGGCGCAGGGGCTGCACGTAGGACACGGAGAGGATATCGGTCGTCGTGCCCAGGGTCGTGTTGGCGCCGAAGAGCGACACCCCCACCGGCGTCGTGTCCCGATCCGCTCCGATGGTCGAGTCGAAGTGCAGCGTGAACGAACCGCCCGTGGTCAGGGGTCGACGCAGGTCGAAGGAGTAGCTCGGCTCCGGGTCGGAATCGATGATCACGCCCTCGGGGAAGACACTGTTCGGGTTGGGGCCGGACTCGATCTCGTTGTCCGAGACCGCGACGCTGGCGTCGAAGACCCAGTCGAAGGCGCCCCAGCTGCCCAGGGCGTTGAAGCGCGAGACCTCGCTGGTGATCTCGCTCAGGCGGTAGTCGAAGCTGTTCTCGAGGGCGACGCGCAGGGAGTCGTCGAGGGACAGGTCGAGGGGTGGAAGCCCCGGCTCCCCCGGTGCCGCGAGGTCGTCGGCCTCGAACCCCTGGGCGCCGGTGTCGACCTCCGCGGAGACCTCACCCAGGGCATCGAGCACGCCCTGCGCACCCTCGATCTCTGGCTCGCCCTCCTGAGCGACGGCGGCGCCCTCGAGGACGAGGGCCAGGCAGAGGGCCAGGACGATCCGGGACGGGGCGAAGGGTGAGCGGTGTACGACGACCATGGCCGCAGAGGATAGGCGACGGGCCCGGCGGGGACCATCCGCGGAGGCCCGGGTCCGCAGGCTTACACAGGTCGAGCGCAGAGCGCACGCCCGCGGCGCGATAGTGCACAGGGGCGAGGCCCCGCCCACTGGCTCCGATGGGGCCCGCTCCAACCCGGGCTAGAGCCAGGTGGAGAGCGCCGGGTCCTCGCGCTCTTCCGCGCTCAGGGCCTCGCCCAGTGCACCCATCCAGAGCGGATCGAGGGGGGCTCCGGGCCGCAGGTCGAGGTCCAGCAGCCGCGCGGCGTGGCCGGCTCCCCCCGCTCCCCAGGCCGGATCCGTACGCAGGGCCTCGCAGCGCCCACGCCGCACGCGGCACGCCGCGGGCTCGAGCAGCCCGTAGGCATCGGCCCGGGTCAGGGCCGAGAGCACGATCAGCTCCCGCGCCAGCGACTGCGCGGGGCCTGCGGCCAGACGCTCGAGGGCCTCCTCGAGCCGCGGCTCCAGGCTGCGCTCGAGGACATAGGCGTCCAGGCGGGTCTCGACCCACAGGGCCAGGGCCAGGCGCTCGCCCGGCGCCTCGGCCAGGGGCTCGTCCGCCGAGAGGGTGGGCGCTGCGCCGGCGCCCTGCTGGCGCGCCGCCGCGAGGACCCTGGCCCGCGCGGCGAGGCTGGCACCGACCCCTGTCCGTGCCGGCTGATCGACGGCGGCGGGCACCTGCGAGCGCAGCAGATGGTGGCGCGCGCTCTGCAGCGCATTCTGTACCTCGAGTCCGTCGCGCAGGTCCGGATCGATGGGCACTTCCTGCGGCTCGAGGTCGTCCAGCGGAAGCTCCTCTTCCGCCTGGACCTCGTGCGCGGGCTCGACCATGTCCTCGAAGGCCGAGCCGGGCGGCAGCTCGAACTTGATGCGGTAGGCCTCCGGCTCGTGCACGAAGGTGTACCAGGCCAGGAGCGGCAGGGCGAAGAGGTGCGCGAGCAGGCTGGCGGCGGCGAAGCGCAACACCGCCGAGCTGCGCAGGCGCGCGGCGAGGAAGCCCGTCAGGAGCCGCGCGTCGCCGCGCAGCCCGAGGTCCGCGCGGGTCGTGCGGGCGAGGATGCGCTCGCTCAGGGCCTGCGCCCGCAGCCCGTCCGCGCCGACCGGCGCCGGATCGAGGGCCGCGCGGAACTGGGCCAGGAGGCGGCGCTCCGCCTCCACCGCAGCCGCGCAGGTGGCGCAGTCCAGGGCCGGGTCGCTCGCCTGCGCCCCGCGCAGGGCCAGCTCGAGGGCGCGCTCGCCGTTCAGGTGCTGGTGGCTCATGCGGACTCCTCCCCTGCGACATCGTCCTCGACACCGAGGGCGCTGCGCAGCTTGCGCACCGCGTGGTACATGCGCGACTTGACCGTGCCGACCGGGATCTCGAGCGCCTCCGAGATCTCGGAGTAGGGCAGCTCCTGGATGACCCCCAGCTCGAACACCAGGCGGTGCGAGTCGGAGAGCTGTTGCAGGGCCGCGCGCAGCCGCCCCGCCTCCTCGCGCCGCGAGACGTCGACGATGGGCTCGGAGATCTCGGGGCCGGGTCGGCCGGTCGAGGCCACGTTCAGGCGATCGCGGGTCTCGCCGCCGCGCTCGTCTCCCTCGCGCGGCACGCGCCGGGGCTGCACCGCGGCGCGCCGACGCCGGTCGATCCACGCGTTCCGCGCGATGCGAAAGGCGAAGGCCTCGAAGCGTCCCTCGCGGACGTAGTTCGGCGCGCTCTGAAACAACTTGAGGAAGAGGTCCTGGACCAGGTCCTCGGCCTCGGCCGTGGACGCGCCCAGGCGCTGGAAGAAGGAGAGAAAAAGGGGAGTCTCGGACACCACGAAGGCCTCGAAGGGGCCGTCGTCCCCGCGGCTCAGGGCCGCGAGAGGGTCCCGCTCGAACTCCCAGGTGTCGTTCAAGTGTTGGCTCCAACGCCGCCCTGGGGGGCGGGTTCACGGGTTCCCAGAAGAATCCGGGGCCTCCCCGCCGCCTGCGCCAGGCCCCGGCGGGCCGCTGGACGGGGCCAGGGACTGGGCCAGGAGGGCCTCCAGGGCCTGCGCG
>JAJFFA010000529.1 GCA_021776885.1 Planctomycetota bacterium | reverse complement strand
CTCGGACTCGCTGACCAGCGTGGCCAGGGGGTCCTTCTCGACGTTGGCCTTGGAGTGCAGGTCCGAGATCAGGCTGTAGAAGCCCTGGGCGTTGGTCGAGTCGAACTGCGGGTCGCCGACCCAGGTGGTGACCCCTTCGCGGAAGGCCATGGCGGCCTCCAGGCGGCGGTCCATCTTGCGGTAGCAGTTGGCGATGTTGTTCATCACCTTGGCTCCGTACTCGAGCTTCGTGACCTGGTCCTCGCTCTCGAGGTTGCGCAGGACGCGGCGGAAGCCCTCGAGGGCGGCCGGGTAGTTCTGGTCGTTGTACTCGCCCTCGGCAGCCTCGAAGAGGATCTCCGGCGAGACCTCGACCCCGGGGCGCTCGACGATCTCGGCGATCAGCTTCTGGGCCCGCGGGCCGAGGATGTTCGTGCGGTTCTCGTCGTTGACCTGCTGGGCGATGCGCAGGGCCACGCTGGCGGCGCTGTCCTGGTTGCGACGTCCACTGACCGCGTCCTTCATCTCCTCCTCGGTCGCGAACCAGCGCGCCTCCCCGGCACCCAGGTCACCACCGACGTAGCCGCCGGCCTCCATCAGGGAGCGGGCCACGCTGAGCAGGGACTGGAAGCCGTAGCCGGTGAAGCTGAACCCCTCACGGCGCTGCGTGTTGTAGAAGTGCAGGCCGAAGAAGACCGCGCGCTGCGTCTCACCAATCTGCAGCAACGAGTCGATCAGGCCGTTGGTCGACTGCTCGGCGAAGACGAAGCGCAGGCGCTTCTCGCCGTCGGACATGCCGTTGTTGACCAGCTCGTTCCAGAGCTCGGCGTCGGTCGGCAGGGTCTGCTCGATTACCGCCTCGTAGTAGTTGGCCGCATCCTCGTGGTCGCCGCGGCCCGCGTAGACCTTGCCGATCGCGGCGTAGGCGCGCAGGGAGTAGGGGGTGCCCTCACCGGCGGCGAAGACCAGGTCCTCCAGCCCGACCAGGGCCATCTCGGCGAAGTCCGGCCCCAGCTCGGCGCGCATGTTGCCGGCGCTGAGCATCAGGTCGTAGAGCTGTCGGCGGGCCTTCTCGGTCGGCTCGGTGGCGACCTCCTGCTTGAGCGCGGAGATCAGCTCGTTGGTCTTGGCGACGGCGTCGACCAGCATCGACTCCTTGCGGTCCTTGAGCTGCTCGGCCTCCTCACCGACGGCCTCCTCCAGAGCCGCGTTGAGGGCGCGCGAGAAGGACTCTGCGGTGCGCACGTAGGCGGCCTCGGCCGCGGGCTTGGCGTCCGAGAAGGAGTTGCGGTCGATGAACTCCGTGTACGCGTTGAGGGCGTCCTCGAAGAGCTGCCGCTGGCGCTCGGGGTCGCGCTCGCGAGCGGCACCCATGGCGAAGACGTCGCACTTGACCAGGCCCAGCTGCTCGCCCATGTCACTGCTGACGCCGGCGGCCTCCACGTCCTTGATCACCTCGGTCGCCAGGTCGACGAACGACCAGTCGGAGGCCAACCCGCGGGCGAAGGCGATCTCATCGACCACCTCGGCGTCGCTCCTCTGGGCCAGGCCACTGGGGGCCAGGGCGCAGATCAGGACCAGGGCACAAGCGGGGGAGGGGAGGGCGATACGGAGATCGTTGCGTAGAGCGCTCATGGTCGTTCTCGGGCCACGTTGCGGATCCACGGAGGCCGCCGTTCCCGCCGGGGCGATAGCCAGGGTGGGACGGGGCGCCAAGGTCCGGAGATGTGGATGTCGGATGGAGTCCTCCCGGCCGGCGGGAGGGTAGCCCGGGGGCTGCCCGGGATGGGTGGTGAGCCTACCTGGTCAGGCGAGGCCGGATACGAAATTCGTGGCCACGAAGCAGGCCCGGCCGCTGGGGGGCGACCGGGCCTGAAGTGTTGCGAGTGCGCCAGGGCCGCGGGCGATTTGCCCGGGGAGCCTGGCTCTTACTCGGCCAGGCCCAGCTCCGCGGTGGTCGGCTCGGCTTCCTCCGGGATGACGATGTCAGCCCGCAGCAGAATCAGGAGCTTGCGGTTCGAGACGAAGTTGCCTTTGCGCTCGAAGAGGGCGTTGATGATCGGGATCTTGTTCAGGATCGGGACGCCGGAGCGCTGATCCTGCTTGTCCGAGATCTTGTTGCCGCCGAGCAGCACGGTGCCGCCGTCCGGGATCGGGATCGTCGTGCGCACGCGCTGGATCTCGACCTGGGGCAGCTGGATGGTCACCGAGTTCTGCGAGCCGAGGGTGGTGATGGCCTCGGCGATGGGGCGGGTCAGCTGGGCGATGGTGGGGCGCAGCTCGAGGGTGATGAAGCGCCGGTCGGCACTGACCACCGGTCGCACGTCGAGCACCACGCCGTCCTGGATGATGGCGATGATCGGGTCCGCGATGGACGCGGCCTGGGCGATCTCGACGTCGAAGTCCTGGACGTAGGCCACCTGGTTCAGGATGGCCAGGTTGGCGCGGGCGTTGTTGTGCACCAGGATCCGCGGTGCGGTGACCAGCTCGACGCGCTCCGACTTGGAGACGGCGCGCAGGATCAGCTCGAACTGCAGGTCGTTCAGGAAGGTCCACTGGAACGACAGGCCGCCGGAGCCGTTCAGCACCTGGTCGTTGCCGAGGGACTGGTCGTACAGGTCTTCGACGCGACCGCGGACGTCGCCGTCGTTGCCCTCGTTGAAGAACGCACCCAGGTCCGAGCCCTGACCGATCTCGCGGCCGAGATCCTGCTGGGTGGAGGCGTCACCGAAGTCGTTGAAGTCGCGACCGTTGGCGCCCAGTCCCGGCTGGCCCAGGCCGCGGAAGTCGACGCCGATGTCCTCGAGGAAGTTGTCCTCGACCTTCATGAAGCGCGCCTGAATGTCGACCATGATGCCCGTGGCCTCACGCAGGTCGGAGAGCAGCTGCTGCACCTTCGCCTGCACCTCGGGCACCTGGTTGACGACCAGCTGGCCGTTGTCCGTGGTGCGGATCGAGTTGGCCGGGTCCGCGTCCCATGACTCGGGGTCGATGTTGTTGCGGATCAGGTCCTCGAGCACCGTCAGGGTGACGACGTTCGCCTCGCGCTCCTCGATGTCCTCGTCGAGGGGGATCAGGCCGCCCGAGGGCGACACGTTGATCTCGCGCCCCGGGTAGTCCGGGATCGGGTGAATCAGGTCCTGGATCGAGTAGGTGACGAGCACCTGGCCACCGGTCAGCTCGTCCTTGGTGACGAACTTGACCACGCCATCCTCGACCTTCCAGCGCAGGCTCTCGGAGGTCTCGGAGATGATGTCGAGCACCTTGCGCACGCTGCGCTCGGGCAGCTGCAGGATGATCGAGGTCTCCTCCTCGTCGAGGTCGTCGGTGACCGTGGGGCTGATCCAGAAGTTAACGCCCGTCAGGGCCTGCAGGTACTCGGAGACCTCGTCCAGGGGCGTTCCGTCGCCGTCGGGGCCGCCGAAGCTGGGGGCGAAGCGGATCTCGTCCAGCTTCGTGATGACTTCCTGGCGCTCCATCCCGCTGACCGCGTCGATCTCGGTGTTCGACAGCGGGCGCCGTTGGCGCACCTCGCGCCAGCGCTCGATCGCGAACTTGAGCGGCTCGGTCTGCGGCACGTTCATCGTGTCGAGCTCTTC
>JAJFFA010000528.1 GCA_021776885.1 Planctomycetota bacterium | reverse complement strand
CGAGGCTGCGCGTGCCCTCGGGGAAGAAGTGCACGCTGGCGCCCTCGGCCATGGCCGCGCCGCAGCGCTCGAGGGTGCGCTCGGGGGCGTCCTTCTCGACCAGGATGTGACCCAGGCGACGCGCCGCGATGCCCAGCCAGGGCGCGTCCCAGACGCGCTGCTTGAGGGTCAGGCGCACGTCCCCGGGCAACCCGAGCACGAGCGGGATGTCGACCGACGACTGGTGGTTCGCCACGACGATCGAGGGGCGCGCGAAGGTGGCGTCGTCGAAGCCGAGGACCTCGGTGCGGCCGTAGGGAAAGGCCGTGAAGAGGCGCCGGATGCCGCGCCGCGAGAGGACGCGCAGGCGCGCCAGGCGCTCTTTCTCCGGCACGCCGCGCAGGCGCAGGAGCGGGCCGACCCCGCACAGGAGGCCGACCTGCACCGCGAACAGGAAGGCGAAGACCCAGGCGCCGCCGATCAGGTGCACGAGGCGCGGCGCGCCGCTCGCCGGGGCGCGCAGGAAGAGGATGTTCATGCCCACCGGAGCCAGGGCCAGGGCGGACAGGGCGGGTAGCACCAGGGCCGGGGTCGCGCGGGTCAGGGCCAGGACGAGGGCGGCCAGGGCACCGATCGCGGCCAGGCGCGTCGACACCGCGCGGCCCGTGCCGCGCAGGGCCTCGAGGCGCCGCTGGACGAGACCCGCCGCGCAGGCCAGGCCCGCGAGGGCGGCGGCGGAGAGGGCCACGGGGGCGACTCCTGGGTCGAATGCGGCGGCGTGCAGCGTGCCCAGGGCGACCGAGACGAGCACGATCAGGGTCGTCTCGAGCGCTGCGCTGTAGAGCCGCACGAGGAGCAGCGTGAAGGGCAGGCTCCACCAGAACCAGGGCGCCAGGTGCGGAAGAGTGGGCCTGATGCAGGCCGCCGCCACGAACGCCAGGACGAAGAGCGCCTGAAATCGGTCGCGCCAGGCGATCAGACGCACGGCCCAGCCCGGGTCCCCATGCACCGTGAGGCCCGAATCCGGGCCCATCGGGCTCGAGTCTGCCGCAGTCATCGCTTCGGAGTTTGACGCCCTCTCGGGCCGGCTGCTAGATTCCGAATCGAGAAGCAGGTTCCGGCCCGACTGACGTCCGCGGGTCGCCCCTCCATGCGCCGTCTGCGCAGCTCCCTCGACCCCGCGCGGCAAACCACTCATGCTCGAGAAGCTCGTCGCAGTCCTGCGACCGACCGCAGCCCTGCCCGTCGCCCTGGCTCTCCTGAGCCTGGGTGCCTGCGTGTCGAAGCCGAAGAACATCCAGCTCAGCGCCCCTCCGGAATCGGCCTCCGCGGGCCAGATCGGAGAGATGGCCGAGATCGTGATCGTGCGCCCCGAGCCGGAGGCGCCCTTCGTGACCATGGACGTGTGGGTCAACGGCGACAAGCTGGGCGGAATCCGATCACGCGAGTACGTGCGCACCCTGGTCGAGCCGGGCGCCGTCGACATCCAGGTCAGCGCCGAGTCGACCTGCGAGGCGAGCTTCCCCGTCGAGTCCGGTCGCTCGTACTTCCTGCAGGCCGCGCCCATGCGCGGCTGGTGGTACCAGCGCGTGCAACTGGCCGTGATGAACCCCCTCGTCGGACGCGAGTCGGTGACCCACTGCAAGGACCGCACGACCGCTCCGACCCGGTCGAGGTGACGTGTCCGGCGTGCCGATCCAAGGCGCCGCTGCATCCACCACCGCAGGCCGGCTGGAGTGCCGGCTGCTGGCCACGTCGGCCCCCTTGCCGGACGCCCCCGTCCTGGCGCAGGTGCTCTACGGCGCGGGGCAAGCTCGCCTGGACGCGACGGGGCTCGTCGTCGAGGTGCCCCTGCCCCAGCTCGGGCCGGGTCTGCGCGAAGTGTGGACCACGGGAGCGCCGCCCGAGCTGCGCACCCAGGGTGACCTGACCCTGGCCTCGACGCCCGAGCTGACCTTCGGCGCCATCGCCCTCGAGCAGCTGGAGGAGCGCGAGCTCGAGGGCGACACGACCCGGGTCTACGACCAGATCCTCGAGACCCTGGCCGCCTCTGACCACGGGCACCTCCTGCGGGTCTGGAACATCGTGCCGCGCATCGTGTCCTCCGGCGCGCAGGACCTCGACCGCTACATGCTCTTCTGCCGCGCACGCTCGCGCGCACTCGAGCGGCACCACGGCGCGGAGTTCGCCCGGCGGCTGTGTGCCGCGAGCGCCGTCGGCGGTCGCGACGCACGTCTCGTGACCTACTTCCTGGCCGCCCCCGGACCCGGATCCCAGCGCGGCAACCCGCGCCAGGAAGAGGCCTGGCGCTACCCCCGGCGCTACGGCCCGCGCCCGCCCAGCTTCGCCCGCGGCCTGGGCGCTCCGGCGCCCTTCGAGCACACGCTCTTCGTCTCGGGCACGGCCAGCATCGTGGGGCACCAGAGCCTGCACCCCGGGGACAGCGCGGAGCAGCTCGAGGAGACCCTGCGCAACCTCGAGGCCGTTGCGGGGCGCGCCCTGGACCAGGGCGCCTGGGCGCTCAAGGTCTACCTGCGCGACGCGGCGGACCAGGAGCGCGTGGCTTCACGCCTGGCGCGCGCGTTCCCCGCGGGCACGCCGGTGCTCTACCTGCACGCGGACATCTGCCGCCCCGAGCTCGCGATCGAGATCGAAGGGGTCCTGCGGCCGTGAGCGCGGAGGGCCCGCTCGACCTCCTGATCATCGGGGGAGGGCTGGCCGGCTCGTCCCTGGCCCTGCTGGTGCTGCGCGCGCGACCCGACACGCGGGTGACCCTGGTCGAGGCGCGCGAGTCCTTCCCGCGCAAATTGGGCGAGGCGACCGTGGAGGTCTCCGCGCTCTTCCTGCGCGAGGTGCTCGGGCTGGGCGAAGTCCTTTGCCGGGAGCACCTGCCCAAGCACGGCCTGCGCTTCTGGTTCGACGACGGCCAGGCGCGCAGCCTCGATGAGCTGTCCGAGCTGGGGCCCTCGAGCGCACCGCGGCGCGAGAGCTACCAGCTCGACCGCTCGCGCCTGGACGAGACGCTCTTGTGCGCCGCGCGTGACGCGGGGGCCGACGTGCTGCGGCCGGCGAAGGTGCGCGGCGTCGACCTGGGCGACGCGGGCGATGCCGGCGCCGCGGGCGGGCCCAGCCGCGTGGTGATCGAGGAGGGCGGCAGCCAGCGCAGCCTCGACGCGCGCTGGGTGGTCGACGCCAGCGGGCGCCAGGGCTTCCTGGCCCGCCGCCTCGACCTGCGCCGGCGTTTCGACGCCCACCCGACGGCGTCGCACTGGGGCCACTTCCGCGGCGTGCGCGACCTGGATGCGCTGGCGCTGCCGCAGGCGGGCGCGGCGCGCCGGCGCCTGGGCACGAATCACTTCTGCGGCCACGGCCGCTGGTGCTGGGTGATCCCGATGGAGGACGGCAGCACCAGCGTCGGACTCGTCTACGACACGCGGCTCTTCGAGCTGCCGGGCCACGGCTCCCTCGAGCCGCGCTTCGAAGCCTGGGTGCGCAGCGCGCCGGGCCTGGCGGAACTGCTCGAGGGAGCGACCCTCGAGGACTTCGGCAGTCTGGCCCAGGTGCCCTACCGCGCCGAGCGCTACGCCGCGCCGGGCTGGGCCCTGGTCGGCG
>JAJFFA010000527.1 GCA_021776885.1 Planctomycetota bacterium | reverse complement strand
CGCCGCTCCTCGCGCCGCTGCGGCGCCCGCCGCCGCTGCGCCCCTTGCTCGCGCGGCCGCCCTTGCCGCCCTTGCCGCCCCTTCCAGCGGCGGACGCGCGCTTGCCGCCGCCGGTCCTGCCGCCGATGCGCTGGTATGAAGCCACGCGCCTGCGCAGCACCTCGGCCAGCTCGTCGCGGGCCTCTTCTCCGATGTTGCCGAGGAAGATCCGCGACTGCTCCTTGTGCAGCTGACCGACGATGTCGGCCACGGTCGCCGGCGGTAGGGGGCCGAGGATCGTGCTCTCGAACAGCTCGCGCAGGTGCGGCCTGGGCCCGTAGGACCGGAAGGCGAGGACGCGGTTCTCGCTGCGGTCGGGCTCGGGCTTCTCGACCGGCTCCGGTTCGGGCGGGAGGCCGCCGGCGAGCAGATGGGTGCGTCCCTCGAGGGTCGCGTTCTTCTGCAACCGCACACGGATCGCGGCCTGTTGCCGCAGGGTCAGCTCCAGCTCGCGGGTCAGGACCATCAGCGGCCGCTCGACCAGCTCGACCCGCGATGTCGATTGGGGACCGGGGACCGGCACCTGGGCCGGCGGGGCGCTCTGCGCCAGAACGAGGGTGAGGACGGCCAGCAGCATGGGAAGCCACAGTCTAGCAGGGGCGCCCGATCCTGCCTGACAGCGCATGCGGCGTCAGGGGAGGGTGAAGTGCGTCACGCCGCCCACGCGGCAGGTCGAGAGCTCGATCGCTTGCAGCTCGAGGGTGAGGCCGCTGAGGACCGCGGGCAGGTGGGTGTGGACGTACAGCCGGCCACCCTCGTCCGCGACGCCCAGGGTCAGGCGGCGGGGTGCCGCGAGGCCCAGGGGGGACTGGGGGCACTGGGGCACGGGGTGGCTGCCCGTCTGGCTCGAGACGAAGAGGGCAGCGCTGGAGCCGGGGGCGAAACCCTGGGCCGCGAACAGGTTCGACTCTCCGGCGCGGCCCGGTACGGGGGCCAGGGCTTCGGGGGTCTGGACGCCGGGGGCGAGCACGAGGAAGAGGGGACCCGACAGCCCACCGGAGCCGGCGACCACGAAGGGGCCCAGGGGCGCGCCGGTCAAGGCGTCGTAGCGCAGCACCTCGTCCGCACTCTGGTTGGCGACGAGCAGCGCTCCATCCGGGGTGAACGCCATGCCGAGGGGGTTGGCCAGGGCCGGGTCATCGATGAAGACGTCGAAGAGCGCTCCGCTGTCCGGGTCCAGGCGCACGATGCGGGTGGAGAAGGCGTTGCTGACCCAGAGCCGACCGTCGGGGCCGAAGGAGAGGTCGTGGGGACCCGCCAGGTGCGGGCCAGCCGAGAAGATCTCCACGAAGGCGCCGCTGTCTCCGTCGAAGCGCACGATGCGGTTGCCGAGCACGCTGACCGCGAACAGGTCGCCGTCCGGGCCGAAGGTGAAGCTCGTCGGGCCGTTCAGGCTGGGGTCGCTGGCGAACAGGCCCAGGGGCGCACCGCTCTGCCCGTCGTAGCGACGGATGCGATTCGACGAGCCACAGGCGACGTACAGGTGGCCGTCGGGACCGAACTGGATCTGGCGCACGCCGCAGTTGTTCGCGAGCTCGACGAAGACTCCGAGGGCGGCGCCGCTCGCGCCGTCGTAGCGCACGATGCGGTTGTCGATGGCGTTCGCGACGTAGAGGTCGCCGGCCGGCCCGAAGGTCAGCCCCACCGGGTTGTCGAGGTCGCGCCGGGCGAACACGGATTGGAAGTTGCCCGCCGCATCGAAGCGCAGGACCTCGTCGCCGAAGCGACTCGTGACCAGGAGGTCCTGGGCCCCGGCAGAGGGGGCGAGGACGGGCAGGAGGGCGAGCAGGGCGGAGAGACAGGGCAGGACACGCATGGGAACCTCTGGGGGGGCAGTGGGCAGCCGCGGGGACGGCAGCCCATGCGCTAGGCGCCCTGGGCCTCCGGGTAGCAGGCCTCCCTGGCCCTTGCACACAGATATTGCCGAGCCCCGCCCCCCAGAACGACGAGAGCCCGCCAATGGCGGGCTCTCGGGTGTCTCGGGGCGCTCTCGGGTGGCCAGGCCACCCGTCGCGCGGCTCGCGCTCAGGTCTTCGAGGCCTCGAAGATGCTGCCGATGGAGGCGTCCATCATGGAGTCGAACTCGTCGGCGCTCTGCTGCGCCGAGAGGCCCTCGCTGAGGGCGCGCGAGAAGCTGGCGATCATGCCCTTGTTGCGCGACAGCCGGGCGTTGGCCTCTTCGCGCGAGTAGCCCCCGGAGAGGGCGACGACGCGCAGGCAGCGCGGGTGGTCGATGCAGGGCGTGTAGAAGCCGTCCTCCTCGGGCAGGGTCAGCTTCAGCATGACTTGCTTGCCCTCGGGGACCCGGTCGAGCTGCTCGAGCAGGGCGCTGCGCAGCAGCGCCTCCGCTTCCTTCTTCGACGGACTGTGGATGTCGACCTCGGGCTCGATGATCGGCACGAGGCCCGCGTCGAGGATGCGCTTGCCGACCTCGAACTGCTGCTCGACGACGGCCTTGACCCCGTCCGCGTTCGCGCTCTTGATCACCGAACGCATCTTGGTGCCGAAGACGCCCGCCGCGTTGGCCCGCGCCAGGAGCGCGTCGAGGTCGGGCATGGGCTTCATGACCTGAACGCCATTCGCCTCGTCCGCCAGGCCCTTGTCGACCTTGAGGAAGGGCACGACGTTCTTCACTTCCCACAGGTAGTGCGCCGTCGGCTTGCCGGCGACCTCGCGGTCCATGGTGTTCTCGAACAGGATCGCGCCGAGGATGCGGTCCCCGCCGAAGCTCTTCGAGGTCATGATGCGCGTGCGCATCTCGTGCACCTTGGCGAACATGGCCTCGTCGCCGGAGTACTCGCTCTCCTGCACTCCGTACAGGGCCAGGGCCTTGGGCGTGCTGCCGCCGCTCTGGTCGAGGGCCGCGATGAAGCCGTCCTGGGTCCGGACTTTCTCGAGTTGACGTTCGAAGCTCATGGCAGTGAAGGCGGTTCCTGGGGGCGGCCGGGCCTCTCTCGGGCGCGGCGGATCTGGCTTTCGAGGCAAAGAGGATAGCGCCTGCGCGCGCCGCGGCCAGCCCCCCTGGCTATCCTGGGCCCGTGGCCCGCTTCCTCGACCGTAGAACCGCCCTCGCCGGGGTCCTCTTCCTGGGCTTCCTGGCCCTGGGGCTGGCCTTCTATTCGGGCGCCTTCCAGGCCAGACCGCGCGCCACGCTGCGCATCTCCGGCGGTCCGCCGGGGGGCACCTACGACGCCCTGGCCCGGGGGCTGGGGGAGGTCCTGGCGCGGGCGCTGGCCCCGCTCGAGGTCGGGGTGCTGCAGAGCGCCGGAAGTCGCGAGAACGTCGAGCGCCTCGAGCGCGGCGAGTGCGACCTGGCCTTCGTCCAGAACGACACCCAGGGCGCCCCCTCCGCCCGCGCCCTGGCGGTGCTCTACGAAGAGGTGCTGCACCTCCTGGTCGACCCCGCCTTGCCCCTGACCGGGGTCGAGGAGCTCGCCGGGCGCAGCGTCTCCCTCGGACCCGCGGGCAGCGGTACCGAGGCCCTGGCCCTGAGCGTGCTCGAGTGCTTCGCCCTGCGCCCCGACGAGATCCGTGCGCGCTCCATGTCGCCGGAGGAATCCCTGGCGGCCCTGGCGGACCCGAACCAGGACCTGGACGCCGCCTTCCTGCTCTCGGCCCTGCCCTCGGAGGCGGTGATCCAGGCCTGCGACGCGGGCCACGCGCGGCTCGTCTCGCTGGGCCGGGCCGATCTGCCGGCGGGCAGCGGGGTGGTCGACGCCATCGCCACGGCGCATCCCTTCTATCGCGCCGCGCGCATCCCGGTGCGTATGTACGGCGAGCACCCGCGCCAGCCCCTGGCGACGATCTCGGTCACCGCGCTACTCGCGGCGCCCGAGGGGCTCGAGGCGGACCTGGCCCAGGACGTGACCGAGCTGCTCTTCGCACGCCGCGCGGACCTGGCCCGCAGCCACCCCGTGGCCCTGCGCTTCCGCGAGCGCCACTCGCCCGACGAGGTGCAGCTGCCGTTCCACGCCGGAGCCCTGGCCCACTACCTGCGCGACGACCCGCCCCTGGTCGTCGCCTACGCCGAGGTGATCGGCCTGGTGGTCAGCTTCGCGGCCGCCCTGTTCTCGCTGCTCTTCGCCTGGGCCGCGCGCATGCGCCAGCGCGACAAGGACCGCATCGACGAGTACTACAAGAAGCTCGAGTCGGTGGCGGCTCGCATCCAGGCGGAGAGCGTGCCCCTGCTCGACCTGCGCGCCGAGCTCTACTCGATCCGCCACGAGGCCTTCGAGCGCCTGATCAACGAGAAGGTCCAGGCCAACGAGTCCTTCCTGATCTTCCAGAACTACCTGCGCGCGCTCCTGGACGAGATCGACACCCGGCGCGTGGAGTAGGGCGAATGAGTGCAGCCAAGCAGAGTGGGCCGGCGAAGCCGGTGGACGTCAAGCAGGCCCTGGCCTGGCTCGAGAGCCACGGCACGCAGAAGCAGATCAAGGAGCTCGAGCGCTACGGCATCGTCGCGACGCGGCCCTTCGGGGTCTCCGTGGGAGAGCTCAAGCAGTACGCCAAGCAGCTGGGGCGGGACCATGGGCTGGCGCAGGAGCTCTGGGCCAGTGGGCGCTACGAGGCGCGCTTGCTCGCCGTCTTCGTCGACGAGCCCGAGCGCGTGGGCGTCAAGCAGCTGACCCAGTGGGCCCGCGACTTCGACAACTGGTCCCTCGTGGACAGCGCCTGTTTCCACCTCTTCGACCAGACGCCCCACGCCTGGAAGATGGTGCCGCGCTGGGCCAAGGCGCGGGCCGAGTTCACGAAGCGCAGCGCCTTCGCCTTGATCTGGAGCCTGACCGTCCACGACAAGTCGGCCCCGGACAAGTCGTTCCGCGAGGGCCTGAAGCTGATCGAGGCCGGGGCCCACGACGAGCGCAACTTCGTCAAGAAGGCCGTGAACATGGCGCTGCGCGCGGTCGGCAAGCGCAACCTCGCGCTCAACGCGGCTGCGATCAAGACCGCGCAGCGCCTGGCCAGGCTCGAGGACGCCACCCCGAAGTGGGTGGGCAGCCATGCCCTGCGCGAGCTCCAGAGTCCGGCGCTACGCAAGCGGCTCGGGTGAGTCGGGGCAGCTACTCGACGCCCTGCGCGGGCGGGGGAATCGCGTCCAGCCGCGCCTCCCAGGTGCGCGCCTCCCAGGTGCGCGCTTCGTCCGGGCGCTCCCACGCGCGGTAGAGCTGCACCAGCTGGTCCATGTTGATCCGGGTGCGACGGTCGCCCGTGCCGACGGCGGCCTCGAAGAGACGCAGCGCCTGCAGCAGGTCCGCCTCCGCGTCCGCGAAGCGCCCGAGCAGGCGGCGCACGTTGCCGCGCTCGCCATGCATCATCGCCGCCTCGTCCGTCGGATCGGGGCCGGGGTAGAGCAGCGCGTGGCCCTCGAGGGCCGCGCAGTAGGCCTCCTCGGCCTCTGCCCAGCGCCGTGCGCGGGCCAGCTGGCGGGCCAGCAGGAACTGGCCGTAGACCCGGTCGGGGTGGCCGGCGGGCTGGACCTCGCGGCGCAACTCGGCGGCCTCCTGGGCCAGGACCAGGGCGTCGTCGACCTGACCCTGGGCCTCGCGCACCCGGGCCAGGACTTCGAGGGCGGTGATGGAGAGGTCGTTCTCGCGCCCAACGCCGGCTTCGAAGAGCTCCAGCGCCTGGTTGACGCTGGCGTCCGCCAGGTCGTGGCGCCCGGCGCAGGAGAGGCTCGAGGCCCACTCGCTGAGGGCCAGGGCGCGGGCCAGGGGCGGCGCCTCGCGGGTGCGCATCGACTGCACCACGAGTTCGCCCAGGCGCGCCGCCTCGGCGCAGTCCCCGCGCGCGGCGCGCAGCCGGGCCTCGAGGAAGTCGAGGCTCTCGAGGGCCTCGCCGTCGTCCGGGAACTCGGCCAGGGCGACGCTGCGCGCGCGTTCGAGGTGTTCGAAGCCCTGGTCGAGTCGGTCGTCCTCGAAGTCGAGGCGCCCGAGGCGCGTCAGGGCGACCACGAGGTCACGGGCGTGGGTCTCGGGCCGGGCGCCGAGGCCCTCGATCGCGCGCTCGAACTCGCTGCGCGCGCGGGACGGGTCGCCGCGGTTCATCAGCTGCGTGGCGAGCTCGAGGCGTGTGCTCGCCGTGTCCGGGTGCTCGGGGCCGAGGCCCGCTGCGCGCAGGGCGAGGGCGCGCTCGAGCATGGGCCCGGCCTGCTCCTCGCGGGTCAGGGCCGACCAGGCGACGCCGAGGGTGTGGGCCAGGCGCGCCTCGAGCAGGGGGCGCCCGGGGAAGGAGCCGGCCAGCTCCTGGCTGGCCGAGGCCAGGACGTCGCTCAGGGGCGGGTCGGTGCTCTCGGTGCTCTCGGCTTCGAAGGGGCTGGCGCGGCGCAGGGTGCGCTCGAGGAAGCGCGTCACGGCCTCCGCGGCGTCGCGCTGGCGCGTCGCTTCCAGCTGCTGCTCCTGGGCGGCGGCCTGGGCGGCGATC
>JAJFFA010000526.1 GCA_021776885.1 Planctomycetota bacterium | reverse complement strand
CGCCAGCCGGCAGGCGCTCGCGGTGCTCGACGATGGGACGCTCCCCGCCCACGGCGCGCCGGCGGCTCGACGCCCGCGCGCGGGCGAGGGCGGCCAGGGAGGTTCCGTCGAGGCCCTGGGCCGCGGGCAGGCCGCAGAGCTCGAGCAGGGTGGGCAGCAGGTCGGTCAGGCTCACCGGCAGGTCGACGCGCCCTGCCGCGAGGTCCAGCTCGGGCGCGCGCAGGACGAACACGCCCCGTGCCAGCTCGCCGTGCAGGCTGTACGAGTGGTACCAGTTGCCGTGGTCCTGGAACTCCTCGCCGTGATCCGAGGCCAGGGCGACCAGGGTGCGATCGTCGACGCCCAGGTCCGCGAAGATCCCGCGCAGGGTGTCGTCGAGGTAGCCGATCTCGCTGTCGTAGAGGGCGATGCGACCCGCGCGCTCGTCGTCGCCCGTGGGCGTCTCGAGCCAGCGTCGGCGCGGCTTGTAGGGCCAGTGCGCGTCGTTCAAGTGCAGGTATACGAACCACGGCTCGGAGGCCTGCAGCTCCACGCTCCACTGCGCGAGGCGCGCGCGCACTTCGCGCACGTTCCATTCGTCCTGGCGTTCGAAGCGCTGAAAGCCCCGGTCGAACTCCATCTCGGGGCCGATGTTGACGTTCGTCGCGATACCGAAGGTCGAGTAGCCGGAGCGGGCGAAGTGCTCCGCCAGGGTCGGAATGTCGCGCGGCAGGGTCGGCAGCTCGAGGGCTTCCACGTCGAGGGTCCCGCCGCCCTCGCGGGCGTCCTCCATGACGTGGGCGAAGAAGCCGCGCACGACGCCATGGGTGGGGGGCAGGGTGCCGGTCAAGAGCGAGGCCGTCGACGGGGCGGTCCAGGTCGAAGCGCTCCAGGCGTTCGTGAAGACGGTGCCCTGGGCGGCGAGGCTGGCCAGGAAGGGGGCGGTCTCGCGCTCGTAGCCGTAGAAGGACAGGTGGTCGGCGCGCAGGGTGTCGAAGGTGACGACGAGCACGTTGGGCGGGCGCTCCGTCGTCCCTGGGGAACACCCGCTGGAGCTCGTGGCGAGGGCCAGGGCGAGCAGGGCAGCCGCGGGCAGGGCCGGGATCCAGGGACGGCTGAGCATCGCGGACAGGGTAGCGCCCGGGCTAACCTCTTGTGATGTGCGCCCCCCGGCTTCTGTGCTCCCTCGCCCTCGCCCTCGGTGCCGCCGGGGCCGCCGGGGCCGCCGGTGCCGCGGGGGTCGCCTGCACGGGATCGAGCCCGGTGGCGGACGCGGACCGTGCCGAGCAGGGCGAGCGCCCGCCCAACGTGCTCCTGATCGTGGTCGATACCCTGCGCCGCGACCGGCTCGGGTGCTACGCGGGGCCGCGCGACACCTCGCCCGCGATCGATGCTCTCGCCGCCGGCGGCGTGCGCTTCACAAATGCCTTCAGCCAGGCGCCCTGGACCACGCCCTCCATCGCCTCGCTGCTGACCTCGCGCTGGCCTTCGTCCCTGGGGGTCTCCGACGAGACATCGACCCTGCCCGATTCGGCCGAGCTGATGTCCGAGGACCTGGCCCGGCACGGCTACCGCACGGCGGCGGTGGTCAGCCACAGCTTCTGCGCGTCGCGCTGGAACTTCGACCAGGGCTTCGAGGTCTTCGACGAGACCCACGTCCAGGGCCACGCCGCTACGACCTCGGCCGGTGTGGCCACGCGCGCCGTCGAGCTCCTCGACGACCTCGCCGCCGAGCCCTTCTTCCTGTTCCTGCACTTCTTCGACCCGCACTGCGCCTACAACGAACAGCCGGGCTTCGACTTCGGCGGCGCGGGGGACTACGCCGGTGCGGTCGAGAGCGGGCTTGCCTACCGCAAGCTGCGCAAGCTGACCCACGACCTCGACGACGCGGACCAGGCCGAGCTGCTGCGGCTGTACGACAGCGAGGTGGCCTTCACGGACGCCCAGATCGGGCGCGTGCTGGCGCGGCTCGACGCCCTCGGGTTGGCCGCGGAGACCCTGGTCGTGCTGACGGCGGACCACGGCGAGGAGTTCCTCGACCACGGCAACCTGGGCCACGCCGGCAGCCTGTTCCAGGAGTTGCTCGGGGTGCCCCTGATCGTGCGCGGTCCGGGGATCGAGCCCGCGCTGGTCTCGCGCCCGGTGCCCCTGGTCGACGTCCTGCCGACGGTGCACGCGGCCGTGGGGCTCGAGGTCGAGCGCAACCTCGAGGGCCGCGACCTGTTCCAGAAGCAGGACGCCGGCGAGGATGCCGAGCGACGACTCTTTTCCGAGACCTCACGTGTCCAGCCCCTCAGCGCCGTGATCGAGGGCCGGCTCAAGCTCGTCCTGTTCCAGCGCACGGGCACCTACTCGATGTACGACCTGGCCGCCGACCCGGGCGAGACACGCCAGATCCAGTCCGAGCAGCGCGCCGACTTCGAGCGCTTGAAGGGCGTGCTCGATTCCTGGGCGGCCGCGCGGCTGGCCGAGCTCGAGGCGGCCCCGCGTGGCGCGGACGTCGACCTCTCCGCCGAGGACGTCGAAGGGCTGCGCGCCCTGGGCTACGCCGGCGAGGACGAGTAGGCGACATTGCGCTGCGAGCTCGCGCCGAGTCCGCGCTAGACTCCGCCCGTGAAGGCAGCCCTCGTCCTCGCCACCTGCGCGCTCCTGGCCACGTCCTGTCGACGCGCGCCGGACCCCTCGAGCGCCACCGACCTGGCCGCTGCCCTGCGGCGGGACGGGCGCGTCAGCCTGTGCCTGGCGCAGCCGGGTCTCGAGGCCGCTGGGGCCTACGCCCTGGCGCGCTGGGAGGCCGACGGCTGGCAGTCCGCTCTTGAAATCGGCACAGAAGGCCTGTCGAAGGGCGGGCGGGTGCTGGTGGGCAGTGCCGCCTGGCCGCCCCTGGCTGCGCTGCTGGAGCGGGTCGGCGGCGTGCTCGCTGGGGAAGGCGAAGAGGCCAGCCTCGAGCTGTGCGGTGAGCGCTTCGCATGGGCCGAGCACAGTGTGGTCTGCACCCTCTCGGACCCGGCCCAGCCCGGTCGGCCCTTGACCTTCCTCGTGACGGGGCAAGAGCGCGCCCTCGAGCCCCTGCTGGCGCGCCTGGCCCCGGCCTGGCGGCCGCGGGTCGAGGTCTGGTTCGGGGAGCAGCTGGTGCTCGAGGCGCGGGTCGACGCGCGCGGCAAGCCCATGCCCTCGACCCTCGAGCTGCATCGCCCGGCGTGGCAAGAGCGCCGGCGCGACTTCTCGGGCTTCAAGGACGCCACGCGCAAGCTCGCCGGCCAGGCCGCGGAAGCCATCCCTGCGGCCCGTCGCGAGGCGTACTTCGACGCGCTGCAGCGCGCGCGCGAGCGGCTGGCCCGCACGCTGGACGTGCCCCAGCCGCCCCTCGAGATCTACCTCGTCGCCCAGGCGAGCGACCTGCCCTGCCCCGGTCCACAGAACGACCTGGCCCGGGCTGACCGCGCCCTCGGCAGCGTGACGGCCTTGCTCGCGGAGGGACTCTGCGACGACGCCGGGCTGGCCGCCGCACGCGTCCTCGCGGCCCGCGCCCTCGGACCCTGCGCGGCGACCTGGCTCGAGGACGGCCTGGCCGTGGACGCGGCCGACGCCTGGTGGGGCAGACCCCTGGCCGAGTGGGCCGCGACCCTGAACCTGGCGCAGCAGCGCCCGACCCTGACCGAGATCACGTCTGCTGCGAGCGACGCTCGCCTCTCGCCCCATGTGCTCCAGCCCCTGCGCGGGCTGCTCTTCCGCTACGTCACCCGCGAGACCCAGGGCACGCCGGCCGGCGCCGAACTCGTCGGCCGTCTGTGGCGTGGCGAAGA
>JAJFFA010000525.1 GCA_021776885.1 Planctomycetota bacterium | reverse complement strand
GCTCAAGGGACACGACGGCGACGTCATCATCAAAGTCATCACCCGCCGCTTCGCCAAGCACCCGAGCGTCCTCGAGCAGATCCTGGAGTCGATGCGCGAAGCCGCCGGCGTCGAGCACTCGACCCTGGTGCACGTCTGGCGCGGGCGCTTCTTCAACGCCCTGGGCACCTGGCACGGTCGCGCGGGGCAGCTCGAGGGGCCGCCCGCCGGGGCGGGGACGCGCCTGCCGCCGGGCCCGCCCTTCGCCTTCGCGCGGGACGGGGAGGCGGGCGGCGCCTGGCCCGACGCCGCGGGGCGCGACGCGGGCTACCGCGTGCTGGGGCGGCGCTTCGACCCCGAGCGGCGCCCGGTCTTCCGCTACGCCCTGGGCGAGATCGAGATCGAGGAGGCGCCCAGCGCCCTGGTGGACGCCGACGGTGCGCGGCTCCTGCGCCGCTTTCGCCTCTCGGCACCCCGGCCGGTGGAGGGCCTGCTGGCGCGCGTCGGCGTGCAGCCCGAAGCGGTCCAGCCCGTTCTGTTCCAGCTCGAGGGCGCGCGCTGGGTCGCCGAGTTCTCCGTGGAGGTCTGGCCGTGATCCATGCCCTGTTCCTGTCGGGGCTGCTGCAGGCCGCGCCGAGCGAGGCCGAGCACTACGCCATCGAGACCTTCGCCGTTCCCGAGGACGTCAGCCTCGAGGTCAGCGGCATGGCCTTTCTCGAGGACGGTCGGCTGATGCTGTGCACGCGGCGCGGGGAGGTCTTCCTGGTCGAGGGCACCGGGGACGACCCGGCGCAGCTCGAGGACCCCGAGGACCCCGAGGCCGTGCGCTACCGGCGCTACCTCGATGGGCTGCAGGAGCCCCTGGGCCTCCTGGTCCACGGCGGCTGGGTGTACTGCGTGCAGCGCGGCGAGGTCTCGCGCTTCCGTGACGTCGACGGGGACGGGCGCGCGGACGAGCTCGAGACCGTCTGCGACGCCTGGCAGCTCGGCGGGAACTACCACGAGTACAACTTCGGGCCGCGCCTCGACGCCGAAGGCAACCTGTGGATCACGACCAACAAGCCCTTCGGCGGCCAACCCTTCGGCGAGGTGACCTGGCGCGGGTTCGCCCTGCGCATCACGCCCGAGGGTGAGATGCTGCCCACGGCCTGCGGCCTGCGCTCGCCGGCCGGGGTCGAGATCAGCCCCTTCGGCGCGGCCTTCTACACCGACAACCAGGGCGAGTGGTGCGGTGCCAGCAAGCTCTCGCACCTGGAGCCCGGGGACTTCCACGGCCATCCCTACGGACTGTTCTCCTGCACCGACCCGGCCTGGACCTACGGCCCGGTCGAGGAGCCGGCCGACGGCCTGACCTTCCCCCAGGCCGCGCGCACCCACCCGACCCTCAAGCTGCCGGCGGTCTGGTTCCCCTACGACAAGATGGGCAAGTCCCCCGCGGGCATGGCCTGGGACACGAGCGGCGGCGCCTTCGGGCCCTTCGAGGGCCAGCTCTTCGTCGCCGATCAGCACCATGCGTCGGTCATGCGCGTCTTCCTCGAGGAGGTCGGCGGCCACTGGCAGGGCGCGGCCTTCCCCTTCCGCGAGGGCTTCCAGTGCGGGATCATCCGCGTGGCGTTCGACCCCCAGGGACGACTCCTGGTGGGCGAGACGAACCGCGGCTGGGGCTCCAAGGGCAACCGCACGGAGGGGCTCGAGCGCCTGTCCTTCCGCGGCCGCGTGCCCTTCGAGGTGCACTCGATGCGCGCCGTGCCCGGCGGCTTCCGGCTGCGCTTCACCCGGGCCCTGGACGCGGCCAGTGCGCGCGCCGTCGAGTCCTACTCCCTGTCGAGCTACACCTACCTGCTGCACTCGCCCTACGGCAGCCCCGAGGTCGAGAGCGAGGCGCTCGAGCTGAAGCGCGCGCGGGTCTCCCCCGACCGGCTGGAGGTCGAGCTCACCATCGAGGGCCTGCGCGCGGGCTTCGTGCACGAGCTGCACCTCGACGGAGTGCGCGACGCGCAGGGCGCGCCGCTGCTGCACAGCGAGGCGTACTACACGCTGATCGAGCTGGCGCACTGACGCAGGGCGGAGCGCTGCGCTAGAACTCGAGCTTCTTGCCGAAGGCGCGCTTCAGGTTGCCCACGCGGTCGCGCAGCATGAGGCGCAGGCGTTCGAGCTCGGCGTCGCGGTGGGCCAGCTCGCCGACCAGGTGCTCGATGTCCTTGCGCGCCGCCACGAGCTCGCCCTGGATCGCTTCGGCGCCGGCCTGGGTCTCCGTCAGCTGGCCCTCGAGGCCGCTGACGTGGCCGCGCAGGGCGTCGCCCTCGCTGCGCAGCTCCGCCTCCTGGGCCTCGGCCTGGCGCGCGTACTCCGCCTGGTCGGCCCGGGCTTGCGCGAGGCTGGCCTGGTGCTCGGCCAGGTCGGCTTCGAGGGCGCGTAGCACCTCGGCCTGCTCGGCGCGGGTGGTCTCGAGGATGCCCCGGGCCTCCTCGAGGGAGCGCTCGTGCTCGGCCAGGTCGGCGCGCAGGGTGCCCTCGACCTGCGCCGCCTGCTCGACCGACGTGGCGTAGGTGCGCTCGAGGTCCGCCAGGTTCTGCTTGTGCTCGTCCAGGTCGGCGCTCTTGTCCGCCAGGCGCGACCTGTGCCCCTCGAGGTCCTTCTCGAGGGCTTCGAGCTCCCCCGTGAGGCGCGCGAACTCGGGCTTCCAGACGTCGAGCTCGCGGTCGAAGGCCAGGAGCTCGGCCGTCAGGCCGGTCATGGCGGCCACGGCGCCGGGGGGCGCGACGGGCGGGTCGAGGCGCGCGTGCTCGGGCAGGGCCGCGTCGCCCAGGGCCGCCACGATCGCGTGGCGGTAGACGGGCTGGGCGTGGTCCGAGGCGTACAGGCGCTCGTTGTAGAAGCGGAAGAAGCGCGCGGCGATCGGGCGCAGGCCCGGGTCCGCGTCCATGTACATTTCCATGCACATCAGGGCCAGCCAGCGTTCGAGACCGGCGTGGCCGAAGCTGCGCGTGCGCGCGCCGTGGCCCTGGAAGTGAGCCTCGACCTCGGCGCGCACGGGCAGGCCGTGGCCGCGGTGCTCCTCGAGGTAGCGGTGCACCAGGCCCAGCTTGTCCTGCATGAAGCCGCGCAGCAGCTCCTCCGCCTCGTCCACCTCGGGCGTGCGGTAGGGGCCGGCCAGGATCACCAGCCGCTTGCTGGTGCGGGTGCACTCGGCGACGAAGGCCTCGCGCCGCTGCGGGGGCACGTGCTCGAGGGTGTCGAAGCCGCAGACGACGTCGAAGGTGTCGGAGCGGAAGGGCAGGCGCGAGCCGTCGCCCAGCACCAGGCCGCTCTCCTTGGAGGCCTCCAGGTCCACCAGGCGCACCGTGTCGTCGGGCAGGAACTCGCGCAAGAGCGCCGTGCGCCCGCCCACGTCGAGGATATGCAGGCGCTCACCCGGCGCGCGCACCTCTTCGATCAGGTCGCTGACCAGGCGGTAGCGCTGGTACTGGTCGAAGGGCAGCTCGAGGACGTCCATCGGATCACTTCTCGGAGACGCGCGATTCGCTCTCCCCTGCGGCGCTCGTCTTGCGCAGGGTCCAGCGGGTGGGCAGGAACAGCATGCCGTGCTGACGGTGGTCGGCGTCGATCACCTCGAAGGTCACCGCGTGCTCGCGATGGTCGATGGCGGTCGGCGCGGGCTTGGCATGGTCGTAGAGGAAGGTCGTCAGGTAGTACTCGCCGGAGAGCAGGGGTAGCACGGGCATGGCCATCTCGACCTCGCCCTCGTCGCCCTTCTCCAGGGGGCCGGCGGCGACGGGGTCCTCGCGCCAGTGGTGGTTCGAGCCGTTGACGTAGGTGCCGTCCGAGCGGTAGAGGCCGATGCCGAAGACCGGGTCGGCGCTGTCCTCGTGCACGCGGTAGCGGATGCGCACACGGAAGGGCTGGCCGGGCTTGAAGACGTGGGTCGGCTCGTCGCCCTCCGCCATCAGATCGATGTCGAGGGTCTCGATCTCGCCCGTGCCCCAGCGCGGGTACTCGTTCTTGCCGCGGTTGAGGGTCGAGAGGCGCTGGTTGCCCCGCGAGTGGGCGCGCTTGAGGTATTCGTCCGCCACCTCCTCAGCGCTGCCCTGCTCGATCACCTCGCCCTGATCCATCAGGACAACCTGCTGGCACATGGACTTGACCGCGCCCATGTCGTGGGACACGAACACGGTGGTCTTGCCCTGCTCGGCGAACTCGTTCAGGCGGTTGGTGCACTTGCCCTTGAAGTGCTCGTCCCCCACCGACAGGGCCTCGTCGATGATCAGGATGTCCGGGTCGACGCTGGAGGCCACGGCGAAGCCCAGGCGCACGTACATGCCCGAGCTGTAGGTCTTGACCGGGCGCTCGATGAAGTCGCCCAGCTCGGAGAACTCGACGATCGAGTCGTAGCGCGCGTCGATCTCGGCGTCGGACATGCCCAGGATCGAGCAGTTCAGGAAGATGTTCTCGCGCCCGCTGAACTCGGGGTGGAAGCCGGCGCCCAGCTCGAGCAGGGAGGCCACGCGGCCGGAGACGTGCACCGAGCCGCTGGTCGGCGCCGTGATGCCCGTCAGCAGCTTGAGCAGGGTCGACTTGCCCGCACCGTTCTCGCCGATGATGCCGACCGTCGCCCCGTGGGGGATGTCGAGGTAGACGTTGCGCACGGCCCAGAACTCGCGGTAGCGCCGCTTGCCGGGCAGGATCAGATCCCACAGCCGGTGCACGGGCTTGTCGTAGAGCTGGTACGCCTTCGACAGCCCCTCGGCGTGGATCGCGCTCGAGGTCGTCTCGTGCACCGGCGCGCTCTTCTTGTGGCTGCTGCTCACGCTCAGGCTCAGAGGAGGTCGGGGATGCGCTTCTTCTGCGCCATGAAGAACGAAGAGCCCGCCAGGAAGACGACCACGCTGACCGCGGCGAAGCGCCCCAGCAGCCAAAGGTCCGGCCACTGGGCGTAGAGCAACGCTGCGCGATAGGAGTCGATCAGCCAGTACATCGGGTTGCAGTCCAGGATCAGCCCGTAGTTGGCCCGACGCACCATCTCCGCCGGATAGAAGATCGGCGTCGAGAACATCCAGACGGTGATGAAGACCCCGACCAGGTGGAAAGTGTCGCGCAGGAACAGGTTGAACGTGGCCAGGAAGTACCCGAGCCCGGCGGTGAACAGGGTCTGCAGGATGAACAGGAGCGGCAGGCTCAGGAGCGGGAAGCCCAGCTGCAGCGGCTTGTAGGTCGGGTCGATCTTCACCAGGGCGGCGCGCGCGGCCACGGTCTGGGGATCCTCCGTGCCGAGCAGGGCCGGGTCCGAGTCGCTCAGGGTGACGGCCAGGGCCGGGAACTCGCCCAGCTTGGCGCCCTCGGGGTCACCCAGGGTGAGCGTGACGCTCTCGCCGCCGTCCGCCAGGCTGTCGGCGACGGGGCGCAGGCGGATGCCCCCCACCAGCTGGCCCGAGGGGATGCGCACGGGACTGTCCGAGACCTCGTAGTCCTCGCCCGCGGTCGCGCTGCCGCTGACCTCGAAGGGGATCAGCACGTCGCGGTTGGAGCCGCGCGCCAGGTGCACGGTCAGGATGGTCTCGCCCTGGGCCTCGTTCCACTGCCGCGCGCCTTCGAAGAAGGTCACCTCCGGTGGGGCCAGGTAGCCGAACCAGAGGGTGCACAGGATCACCACGGGCAAGCCGATGCACATGTTGATCAACGACGACAGGGTCAGGTAGAGCGGCAGGATCTCGGACGGGAAGACCACCTTCTGGATCAGGTTGGCGTTCTCGACCAGGGAGTTCGTCGCGCGCGAGACCGTCTCGGCGAAGGCGGCCCAGACGACGATCCCGCCCAGCATGACGAGGGCCACCTCGATCGGGCCCTGGTGGTCGCTCCAGCGCGCCTTCAGGATCAACCGGAAGACGAACATGAACACGAACAGGTTGATGATCGGAAAGACCACCGACCAGAAGAAGCCCATGCTCGAGCCGACGTAGCGCGCCTTGAGGTCGCGCACGACGAAGTCCTTGAGCAGACGTCGATTCTTGGCCAGGGAGCGCAGGAGCTGCAGCACGTTGCCTCGCGGAGCTTCGGGCTCTAGAGAATCGACTTGCCGAGGGCCGAGAGGACCAGCTCGACGGCAGCGCGCGCCGTGGCGTTCCCCGAGTCGAGGATCGGGTTCAGCTCTGTGATCTCGAGGCCCAGCATCTTGCCGCTCTCCGCCACGGCCTCCATCACTGCGTGGGACTCGCGGAAGGTCGTGCCTCCGGGGACGGGAGTGCCCACCCCCGGCGCCACGTCCGGGTCCGTGCCGTCCAGGTCGAAGGACAGGTGGAAGCCAGCGCTGCCGTCACAGGCGATCTCGAGCGCCTGTTGCATGACGCGGTGGATGCCCTGGATGTCGATGTCGCGCATGGTGAAGCAGCGCACGCCGACCTCCTTGACCATCTCGCGCTCGCGCTGGTCGATGGAGCGAACTCCGACCAGTACGGCGTTCTGGGCCTCGATCATCGGAAAGCGCGCCCCGAGACGCGCCAGCTCGTCCGGGCCGCGCCCCAGGCAGGAGGCCAGGGGCATGCCGTGGATGTTGCCGGACTCCGTGGTCTCGGGGGTGTTCATGTCCGCGTGGGCGTCGAACCAGATCAGGCCGACCTTCTTGCCCTGCGCGTGATAGTGCGAGCTGATCCCGCCGACGGTGCCGCAGGCGATCGAGTGGTCGCCGCCGACCACCAGGGGCCGGAAGCCCTGGCCCATCAGCTCCTCGACGCGGGTGCGCAGGCGGGCACAGCAGTCGCCGATCTCGGGCAGGAAGCGCGCGCGCTTGTCGTCCGGCTCGCGGGACTCGGGCTCGGCTACCGGGACGTTGCCGAAGTCGCGGAAAGAGTGCCCCAGCTTGCGTACCCGCTCCTCGATCCCGGCGATGCGGATCGCACTGGGGCCCATGTCGACCCCGCGCCGGCCGCCGCCCAGGTCCATGGGCACGCCCAGGAACCCGATGTTCTGTTCTTTCTCGCTCTTGGAAGGCATGGGGGGGGCGGACTCTAACAGGGCAGGTGGAGCGGTGTTCAAGGTCTCTAGTGAGTGCGCGAGGCGAGGGCGCCCAGCAGTGCGCCCTGGAGCGCCGGGCGCTCGGCGCCGCCGCCGACGCTGCGGGTCAGGTCACGCAGGGCGTCCATCCCGCCCCAGTGGCCGATGGCGAAGCCCAGGCGACGCACGTCCTCGCTGGTCGCGCTGCCCGGCGGGCGCTCGGCCCACTGCAACAGGACCCGGGCACCGTGGGTCTCCTGGACCACCGCCGCGGCCAGCACGCTCACGCGCCAGCCCTGGGTCCAGACCGCCTCCTGCAGGAGCTGCAGGGCCGTGGCGTGCTCGCCGCGCAGGAGTCCGCTGGCGACCTCGATGTTCAGGGCCACCGGGCCCTCGAGCGGGAACTCCTCGGACAGGAACTCCTTCTCGGTGTGCGAGGAATAGGTGCCGATGGCCCGAGCCAGGCGCAGGGCCTCCGTCGAGTTCGGGTCGGCGGCCTGGAAGGAGCGCCGCAGGAGGTCCTCATCGATGACACGCTTGTTGCGCCGCAGCGCCGGCAGCACCAGGCGCAGCTCGTCCTCCGTCAGGTCCTGGCGCACCTCCTCGATGAAGACGATCACGCGCGGATAGCGTTCGGCCCGGCCCAGGGCCGTGATCAGGAGCTCGCGCTCCCGCGCGTCGGCCTCGCCGGGGACGGGCTTGGGCTCGAGCAGGGCGCGCACGGTGCGTCGGGCGCGGTCGTCGCCGAGGCGAATACGCGCCACGAGCCCGGCGAAACGAACGCTCGAGTCCGGATCCAGCTCGAGGCGCTCGAGGGCGCGCAGCTGGCTCTGCTCGCCCGACTCGGCCAGGCCCAGGGCCGCCCGGCGGCGCACCTCGGGCTCCGGGGCCACCAGGCCCGCGACGATGACCTCGAGGTAGCGTGGATCGTTGCGTACCAGGGCACTGGCGGCGGTGGGCGCCAGCTCGCGGCGGGTCGCGGCCAGCTCGAAGGAGTGGCGCAGGAGGCTGGCCGTGCCGTAGTGGATCGCGTCGTCGACCAGGGCGCGCCACTCCTCGTCGCTGCGCGGTCGCCAGAGTCCGGCCTCGACCAGCTGGTCGAGTTCGGAGGGCATGCTGCGCACGCAGGCGCGAATCACGTCGATGTCGGAGTCTTCCGTCAGCAGCTCGACCAGCAGATCGTTCACGCCGCGGCGCCGGATCGAG
Source organism: Planctomycetota bacterium (assembly GCA_021776885.1). GTDB lineage: Bacteria > Planctomycetota > UBA1135 > UBA1135 > JAJFFA01. The sequence goes on along the minus strand of JAJFFA010000525.1, from coordinate 6 downwards.
GCCGCG
>JAJFFA010000524.1 GCA_021776885.1 Planctomycetota bacterium | reverse complement strand
GGTCCTGGGCCTGCGTCGCCCCGGCTTGACGTTCCTGGCCGAGAAGATCGAGACCCGCTCCGCCTTCGAGGAGGCGCGCGACCTGGGCTACGAGCTGTTCCAGGGCTACTTCTTCTGCGTGCCCGAGACGATCGAGCGCCGCGGCCTGTCCCACAACAAGACCTCGCACCTCGGCCTCCTGCGCGAGGTCACGCGACCCCAGCTGAACCTGGAAGAGATCGAGTCCCTGGTCAAGGCGGACCCGGGGCTCGCGACCAAGCTGCTGCGCTACCTCAACACGAGTCGCTTCGCCCCGCGCAAGCCCATCGAGTCCATTGGCCAGGCTCTGGTGCACCTCGGCGAGCGCCCCCTGCGCCAGTGGGGCGCCCTGATCGCCCTGGCCTCCCTGGACGAGGACGCCCCGGTCGAGCTGGTGCGCACGTGCCTCGTGCGGGCCGTGTTCTGCGAGCGCGTGGCCCAGGCCCTGGGCCAGGAGAGCGCCTCCTTCGACTTCTACCTGGTGGGCCTCTTCTCGCTGCTCGAGACCCTCGTGCGCGCGCCCCTCGAGGGCCTGCTCGAGGAGGTCGGCCTGGGGCCCGAGTTCGCACAAGCCATCCGCGGCAACCTGGGCTGCGACAAGGGGCACGCCCTGGCCCTGGCCCAGGCCTCGGAGCGCGGCGACCACAGGGCGCGCCGCGCCCTGCTCGCCAGCTCGAACCTGTCCGCGGACGAAGCGGCCCTGGCCTACGCCGAGGCGATCCGTTGGGTCGAGGGCGTCCTGCGCGCCGCCTGACGAGCGCGGGCGTCAGTCCTGCTGGCTGCGCTTGCCGCGCGCGCGCGGAACCAGCGCTGCGTCCACCGCCTGGTCCACGGTCTCGAGCCAGACGAACTTCAGCTTCTTGCGCGCGTCGGCGGGGATCTCCTCGAGGTCGCGCTTGCAGCGCGCGGGGAGCAGCACGCGCTCGAGCCCGGCGGCCAGGGCGGCGAGCACCTTCTCCTTCACCCCCCCCACCGGGAGCACCAGGCCGCGCAGGCTGATCTCCCCCGTCATCGCCACGCCCGGGTGCACCCGGCGTCCGGTGAACAGGGAGATCAGAGCCACGAACATGGCGACCCCGGCACTGGGTCCGTCCTTGGGTACCGCGCCCGCCGGGACGTGCAGGTGCAGGTCGATGTCATGGAACGCCTCGGGGTCGATACCGAAGCGCGTCGCCTGGGCCTTGCACAGGGAGAGGGCGCCGCGGGCGCTCTCCTTCATCACGTCGCCGAGCTGCCCCGTCAGGATCAGCTCGCCCTTGCCGGGGATGCGTGTGGCCTCGATGAACAGGATCTCGCCGCCCACCGGGGTCCAGGCCAGGCCGGTGGCGACGCCGGGCACCGTCGTGCGCATGGCGCTCTCGCGCTCGAAGCGAATGGGTCCGAGGATCTTGGCCACCGCGGCCGTGTCGATCACGATCGGCTTCGACGGCTTGCGCCGGGCCACCTTGGTGGCGACGTGACGCGCGAGGGTGCCGAGCTCGCGCTCGAGGTTGCGCACCCCCGCCTCGCGGGTGTAGTGCCGGATGACCTCGCGCAGGGCTCCCACGCGCAGCTTGCACTGACGCGTGGTGATGCCGCAGGCCTCGAGCTGACGCCGCACGAGGAAGCGCTGGGCGATGGCCAGCTTCTCCTCCTCGGTGTAGCCCGGGATCTGGATCACCTCGAGCCGGTCGCGCAGGGGGCCGCTGATCGAGTCGAGCACGTTGGCCGTGCCGATGAACAGGGCGCGTGAGAGGTCGAAGTCGACCCCCAGGTAGTTGTCCTGGAAGGTGTGGTTCTGGGCCGGGTCGAGCACCTCCAGCAGGGCCGACTCGGGATCGCCGTGCAGCCCGCGGCCGAGCTTGTCCATCTCGTCGAGCATGAACACCGGGTTGTTCGAGCCGGCCTTGCGCAGCCCGGTGAGGATGCGCCCCGGCATGGCGCCGACGTAGGTGCGGCGGTGCCCGCGGACCTCGGCCTCGTCGTGCACCCCGCCGAGGCTGACGCGCACGAACTTGCGGCCCATGGCGCGGGCGACACTCTGGCCCAGGGAGGTCTTGCCCACCCCGGGGGGGCCGACCAGGCACAGGGTCGGACCCTGCCCGTCGGGCTTGAGCTTGCGCACGGCCAGGTACTCGAGGATGCGTCGCTTGACGCGCTCGAGGCCGTGGTGGTCCTCGTCGAGAATGCGCTCCGCCCGGACCAGGTCGAGCTTGTCCTGAGTGCTGGTGTTCCAGGGCAGCTCGGTGAAGACCTCGAGCCAGGTGCGCAACATGCCGTACTCGGCGGCTTGCTCGGGCATGCGCTCGAGGCGCCTGAGGTCGCGGCGCACCTCGTCGCGCACGTCGCCCGGGAGCTCGAGGGCCTCGACCTTCTGCGTCAGGTCGGCCAGCTCGCTGGACTTCTCGTCGTCCTCGCCGAGCTCCTTCTGGATCGCGCGCAGCTGCTCGCGCAGGTAGTACTCGCGCTGCGCCTTGTCGAGACTGCCCTTGGTCTCGAGCCGGATCTTGTGCGAGAGCTCGAGCACCTCGTGCAGGTTGCCGAGCATGACGTTGAGCTTGTCCAGGCGCTTCTTCAGGTCGAAGGTCTCGAGCACCTCCTGCTTCTCGACGGCGGGCGCGTCCATGAAGGTGGCGACCATGTCGGTCAGCATCGAGGGCGACTCGACGCTCTGCACGGCCTGGGCCAGGTCCTCCGGCGCGCCGGGGGCCAGCTGCAGGACCTCGTGGGCGCGCTGCTTCAGGGCGACGAAGCGCGCCTCGATCTGGCGTCCCTCGCGCTCCTCGGGCACGACCTCCTCGACCTCGGCGATCAGGAAGGGCTCGGTGCGCGTGAACTTCAGCACGCGGAAGCGCGAGACGCCCTGGCAGATGGCGTGGTGGCGTCCGTCGGGAGCGGTCCAGTAGCGCATGACGTCGGCCAGGGTCCCGACGGTGTACAGGTCCTCGGGCCCGGGGAGCTCGAGCTCCTCCTCGCGCTGCAACAGGAGCCCCACCCGCAGCCCCTCCTTGACCGCGGCCTGGATGGCCAGGATCGAACGTTCGCGGCCGACCATCAAAGGCAGGACGACCCCGGGGAACAGGATCATGTTCCGCACCGGGATGATGATCGCCTCGCCGG
>JAJFFA010000523.1 GCA_021776885.1 Planctomycetota bacterium | reverse complement strand
CTAAACAGGGGTTGGAACGTCGTCCGGTTTTCGCGCATGGTCGCTCTTAAAGCTTGACGCTCATCTTCCGACAAGCTTTGAGCGACCACATGATGGGGAAGCCCCATGGACATACCTTGTCCGCCGCGGTGATGGCGTCCGTCTTTGAAGTAGCCAACCGCAAAAAGCCCTCCCAGGAACAGATTAACTGCGAGGGAGATCAGGAGAACAGGGCCAAGCCATTTGCGAACAGGCTTGGTGTTTTCAGGGGTAATCTGATCGCTCATTGCCATTCCTCCGTTAGAGAAGTATCTGCCAGAGCTGTGTCACCCAGCGCGAGAGCGAGCACGTCGTAGGATTGATCCTCGCTCCAACTCTCTGTGGCAGCTGTCGTCAGCCCGCCGGATGCCACACCCAAAAGAACGGACGCCGCCAGGGCACCTGCCGGGATTGCGGCAGATCCGTAAGGCCAGAGCATTTCCAGCAATTGCTTGACGATGCCGAGGCCGCCTACCCCCTCATCCTTTTGTGTCACCAGGATACGGGCCTGCAGGGCATAGCTTGGTGCCTCTACTGGGGCCAGCGCCAACAGCGCATCTATCTCCGCTTCTTCTGCCTGTCTTTTGACGAGGACAGGATCTGCGGCGATTGCCTGGCGCACAGCCTCACGATCAGCCTCAGGCCAACGGCTTTCATCGGCTCCGTAAGCGTCCAATACCTGCTGAGCGCGCACTCCTAAATTTTGGGTCTCTGATACGTTTGTCATGCTTTTAGGCTCTCAGTTGGGTTAGCCGATTCTAGATCGCCCTCCCCTTTCATTTCAGACCATTCCGGTCTCAAGGATTGTTTCAATGCGCGGCGTCCGCGCGACAGTAGGGACTCCACCGCCTCAACGCTCACATCTAATATCTCTGCAGCTTCCGGGTTTGAGAGACCCTGATAGTGAGACAAAACGATTGCGGCGCGCTGCCTATCCGGCAGCGCCTGGATCGCGCCGTCTACCCGCATTGCCAATTGCTGTTGTTGCAATTGAACCTCGGGGTCTGGGTCATCACTCGCTGCGTCAAAGTCCGGGTCAAGCGGCTCGGGCTTCTTCTTCCGCAGCCGGTCCAGACATTGGTTCATCGCAATACGGTGCAACCAGGTTGAGACTTTGGCCCGCCCTGGTTCCCAGCGTTCGGCTGCTTTCCAGGCCCGTATGAACGTGTCCTGGGCTACATCTTCAGCTTCCGCCTGATCTCCCAGCATCCGCCGCGCCACTGCCAAAACATGGGACAGATGGTTCTGGACAAGCGTGCGGCCAGCCGCCGGGTCACCAGACGCGAGGGCGCGCATCAGCGCATCATCCTCTTCGCCAAATTCTGGCATCCCGTTCTCTGGTCCCTCGTTGCTGGATCCTTGCGGAATGATGGCCCGCCCTTTCCTCCACCGATTACTGACGGTGCTTTGTCTATAACCCGGCCCCGCGCCAAAGTCATCTGGTCTGGAGACAGACGATTTCAGCGCGAGAGCCACACCGTTAGCGTTCGCCGCCGCGTCCGCCATGGCGTTCCTGCATCCGCTGATGCATCGCTTCTGCTTCCTCACGGGTGATCTTGCCATCTTCATTTGTATCGACCCGGTCGAACATGCCCGCGTGCCGTTCACCGCGAGGTCCAGCGGCCATCTCTTCCTGGCTCAGGAGACCATCCTTATTGGTGTCCAGCTTTTCAAAACGACGTTGCTGACGCTCTGCAGACCGGGCTTCACGCGCGGCCGTCATCTCTTCTTGCGACAACAGACCGTCGCCATTGCTGTCAGCTTCCTTGAAGCGCGCTTCGCGGGCACCGTCGGCTTCTTCGCGGGTGATTTCGCCATCCTTGTTGAGGTCTAGCCGCTCAAACATGTGGTCTGGGCTTGGTGGTCCGCCGCCCGGACCTTTTGCGGCAATGGCAATACCAGCCGATGTGACAAAAAGAGCCGCGAGAGTGGATACCAAAATGACTTTATTTTTACGCATCGCTCATTCTCCAAAAACATCCGGCGCGTCGCTGGATGAAAAAAGTGAGCGGCAGACATGCAAGGGGTGGGGGGCACGCCTGCCGCATGAACGCACGGGTTGAAATCCAAATCAGGGACACTGAAACCAGAGATACTGGGACCAGAAGGAACAAGCCCGAGCGCATTCATAGAGTTGAACGGGGGGGCTCGGAAATTCCGTCGATAGATCTGGGGAATTTTAGGAAAAGCGTAGAAAGGGCCGTTTTGCGAGTTTTACCGGCTGTCGGATGCCGGACCCTATCTCAACGGTAAATCCGTCCGAGGCCCCTAGAGCCGATGCCTCAATCACTGCGAGCGCCACAACACATTGAAGGCTTGGCGACCAGGCATGAGACTTTATCTGTCCTACCCGGTTCTCCCCCATGCAGACCGGCCCGATGGGAGCGCCTTCGGCCAGCGCCAACTCCAAACCGACAAGCACCGTCGCGCTACCTTTGTCTGCAATTGTGGAGAGTGACTTTTGGCCGTTAAACACCGTTCGCTCCAGGTCCACCAAGCCGCCCAGGCTCAGATCATAAGGTGTGCGAGTATCGGCGTTATCCAATGCAGTAAGTGCGCTTTGATAGTCTACCCCTTCGAGCGCGACGCCGTTTTCAAGACGCGCAATATCTCGAGCGGCAGCGCCCACTGGCTTTACCCCTTGCGGGCGTCCGGCATCCAACAACCGTCTCCAAAGTACAGAGGCGTCTGATGGGTCGCTCCACAATTCATACTCAGTCCCGCCCAACATGCCGGTGCGGCTGACATAGACGGGCATGCCCCCAAGCTGCACCCAAGCGGCATGGCCCCTACTCAGCGCCTCGGGCTTCTCCATCCCCGCGCTTGCCAGAACTTTTGCTGCGGAAGGACCCGAGAGCGACAGACCGGCGATTGTGCCGCTGACATCTTCCACCTGGACGTCAAACCCGATGGCGGACTGTTCCAACCAGTCCAAGTGGGAAGAGCGTACAACCAGACGAAATTCTTCTTCACCCAAGCGAAAGAGCATGCCTTGCGTGATGATATTGCCATCCCCGGCGCAGAGGATTGCTCTGGCCGCCAGATCAATACTGAGCGCGCCCACTGTTCGAGTGAGAAGACGATCGAGAAAGGGGACGACCTCTCGCCCCGACACGCGGTATTTTGTCAGCGGAGAAATGTCTGAGAGACCTGCGCGGGTTCGCAGTGCGTCGTATTCCTGCTCTACGCTGGTATAGATGTCCGCCACCGTATAACCCGACC
>JAJFFA010000522.1 GCA_021776885.1 Planctomycetota bacterium | reverse complement strand
TCTTGAGCTTGCGCTCGAGGGCGAAGCGCTCCTCGAGCTTCGCCCCGGCCGCTCCCGTGATCTCGAGCCGCAGCCCGGGGCTCATCTGCGCCGTGCGCATGTCGTCGACCAGCGCGTAGGAGAACAGCAGTTCCGGCGGCTCGCCCGAGTCACCCACCTGCGGCACCTGCAGCGTGGCCTTCAAGGCTGCGCGGCTGGAGAGCCCGACGCTGCGCCGCGCGCTGCGCACGTCGCTGCGCGGGGCGACCAGGGCCGGGCTGCCCACGGCGGGCACCAGCTTGGCCGGGTCCGTGCGGTAGAGCGCCACCTCGGTCAGGATGAAGTCGGCGCAGTCGCTCTCGACGCGCACCTGGATGCTGTCGAAGTCGCCCTCCAGGCGGTTGGTGCGCGCCAGGTTGAAGACCACGGGCAGCGGATACTCGGAGGGCGACAGGATCAGGGCCTCCGAGGTCACGATCGGCCGGCCCCCGCGTTCGAGCATCACGCGCACGGTCTCGCGCGACGTGCAGCGGGCGAGCAGGACCACCTGGTTCACGTCCTTTGCGGCGTGGGCCACCGGGATGCGCACGATCTTCTTCTCGTCCCTGTCCTTCAGCACCAGGCTGCGGCGCTTGACCTGGTCCGCTCCCATGGGCACGCCGATCACGCGCTGTAGCTGGGAGACGACCTCCCAGGGGGCGGCCTCGTCCTGGGCGTCGGTGCCGGACAAGGTCGCGACCAGGGTGGCCTCGGCGATGGGCCGGCCGGGCTCGACGCTGAACGAGAGCGGGCGCACCACGGCGCTGCCCGGGGGCGGCGGCGCGACCTCGGACCCCGCGCCCGAGCAGTTGGGCACGACGAGGAGCGCCAGCCCCGCGGTGGCGAGGAGGGCGAGGAGCGCGAGGGGGCGGAGGGGGAGTCGGGTCATTGGTCGTAGGGCAGGCACTCGGGGCAGCCGTCGCTCTCGAACCAGGGCTCGTCCTGCAGCTCGGCCTCGCCGGTCGAGTAGCCCAGGGCGGCCAGCTCGGCCAGGGAGGCGGCGTCCTGGGCCGCTCGGCTGGAGAAGCCACTGCCGGTGGCCGCCCCCAGCCAATCGACGAGCAGCTGGCGCAGGCGCCTCGCGGTGTCGCGCTCGTCCTGGGCCAGGTCCTGCCCGCAGAGCGGATCGCGGCCCAGGTGGAAGAGGCGCACCGTGTGACGCTCGCGGCGCGTGTCCTCGCGCTCGCGCACCGAGCGCAGGTAGAGCACCAGGTGCCAGGGGCCGAGGGTGATCGAGGCCGCGCTGCCGTGGGCCGAGAGGGTGTAGCGCGGGCCGCCTTCGTCGGGGTCCGGCTCGAACAGGTTGCGCCCCGGGAAGGCGGTGCCGCGCTCGCCGGCCAGGTCGAGCACGGTGCGTCCCACGTCCAGGTTCATCACGGGGCGCGTCGCGCGGCTGCCCGGCTCGAGGCCCGGGGCGGCGATGATCAGGGGCACGTGCAGGGTCGCCGGCAGCAGCGGGCCGTGGTTGAACCAGTGCTCGGCTCCCACCAGGACCTCGCCGTGGTCCGCGGTGACGGCGGTGACTCCGGCCAGCACCCGCGGGTGCGTCAAGAGCGGCTCGAGCTGTGCATCGAGGTAGCTGACCTCCGCCGCGTACTGGGCCACGGGGAACTCGAGGTCGCGCAGCGTCTCGAAGCCCTCGGGCAGGGCCATGCGCACGCTCGGAGGCAGATCCGGAAGGTCGCTCGAGTCGGGGTCCTTGCCCCTTGCGTAGTACTTGCGGTCGAACGAGCCCGGGGGCTCGGAGGGGTGGTGCGCATCGAACATGTGCAGCCACAGGAAGACCGGGACGCCGCGCGCCTCGTCGATCCACTCGGTCAGCTGCTCGACGGCGACCTCGGCGTCCCAGGAGGGGCCGTTGGGGGCCAGCATGCGGTCGAGCCCCTGGCCCACGTGGGTGCCGGCCGGACCCAGGTGACGCACGCTGACGACGCCCAGGGTCAGGTAGCCCTCCTCGCGGAAGGCCTCGGCCAGGGTGCGCGCGTCGTCGCCCATGCGCGACATGTTCGACACCAGCCGCGTGTCGCGCGGGTGGATGCCGGTCATGATCGACGCGTGGGAGGGCGAGGTCACGTTGGTCGAGGACCAGCAGTCCTCGAACAGGACTCCGCGCGCGGCGAGGGCGTCGAGGACAGGGGTCTCGAGGGCGTCCTCCGGCCGCGCTGCGTGGATGTGGTCGGCGCGGTGGGTGTCCGAGGTGACGACGAGCACCGTGCGGGCCGGGTCCGAGCCGCGCAGGACGTAGGGCTCGGAGACGGCGAACAGCTCCGGTCGCTCGTCGTCCTGCTGCACGGAGACGCGCAGGCTGAGCTCCTTGCCCGCCCAGGGATCCAGGGCGATGCGCTGCTCGCCCCACTCGCTGGACGACGCTTCGTGCAGCCAGGAGCGGGTCAGACCCGGGTCAGCGCCGCTCGCGCTGCCCTGCAGCTCGAGGCGCAGCTCGGCGCCGTGGGAGACGCGCTTCCACTCCGCGAGCTGGGCCCACTCGATGACCAGCTCGTCCCCCGCCTGGGCCTGCACCCGTCCGACCAGGGGGTGACCGCTGTAGAGGCCCATCGCGCGCCGCGAGTCGGTGTCCATGCGCACCAGGTCCGGCGCTTCGGGCGGCGGCAGGTTCGAGGCCGGCGGGCGCCAGATCAGGTCCACGCCCGTGAGCCCGAAGGAGCGCTTGCCCTCGACCACGACGACCAGCCGCTGCCAGGGCGGGGGGGCGCTGCGGCTGAGGGGCAGCTCGAACAGCAAGACCTGCTCGGCCTCGGAGTTCACCGTCGCCGTGCCCTTGATCACCAGCTCCTCCCCCTCGCCGCCGGTCAGGCGCACCTTGGGGAAGTAGATCCCGGGAAAGTAGCCGCGCACGACGACCTGGTTGAAGCGCCGGGCATCCAGCAGTCCGTCGTCCACGCCGCGGTGGATCTGGATCGAGCGCGAGCCCTTGCCGACCACGCGCAGCAGCGGCTCGCCCTCGGGGGTGAAGCGGTCGACGGCGCGGCCGCGCATCAGGGTCACGCTGCCCGTGTCGACCGGGAAGCCATGCACCAGGCTCAGGTCGCGCGGGGCAGCCTGACCCTGGTCCGGACCCAGGGGCACCCGCACCAGAGTGGCGGGCCCCGGGGCTCCCGGCGCGGGATCGGGGCTGCAGCCGACGATCAGGGCCAGGAGGGCGAGGGAGCTCTGGAGCTTGAGGGTCGCTGGGCGCAGGCACATGGCGGGATGGACGGCGGCGGCCACCGCGGAGACCGGCTCCACGGTGGCCTTGGGGGCCGAACATCCTATCGGTTGTGCGCAGCCAGGGCTCCAGGTTGCCCGCGGGCTTGTGCGCGGGTCAGCCCGAGGAGCGCTGGACGCCCTCCATCCGGTGCTCCACCCAGCTGCCGTCCGGGCGGCGCTCGAAGACCACGGCCTCGACCCGCGCCTGCTCGCTGGGGCCGCCCGAGGCGGCGCGCTGCGGCGGGGCGCTCTCGCGGCCATAGCCCGTGGCCGGGGCCTTGGCGCGCGGGGCGTCCCAGCGGGCCGCGCCCGAGGCGTCGATGCGCGAGGCCGGCTCGGCCCCGGGCTCGAGCGCTCCGCCCGCGGAGAGGCCGGCCGTCGGGTGCAGCACCGTCAGCTCCAGGGTGTAGCTCGAGGCCTGGTCGTAGGCGTCGACCACCATGTGGAACTCGACGTCCGGGTCCAGCACCAGGAAGCTGCCGCGCTCCGGGTTGTACGGGCTGTCGAAGACAGCGACGAACTCGTCGAAGTAGGGGTCGTAGACGAGCAGGTCGAGGTCCGCGAAGGGATCGTCGGCGCGCAGGGTGAAGAGCACCTCGAGCGGCTGGGCGCTGACGAAGCCGAAGCCGTCGAAGAGGTCGTTGCCGAAGGCCTGCACGTGTCCACGGATGGCGAGCTGGTCGCCCGGGCCGACGTAGCCGAAGAAGTCGGGGTGGTCCGCGTGGTCGTTGGGCTCCTGCTCGTAAACGAAGTTGGACCCGCCGCCGTGATCGTCGTCGTAGTGGCGGTTCTTGCGGCAGGCCGTGGAGCACAGGGCCAGGCCGAGGAGCAGGAGGGGCCAGGGGCGGTGGAGTGTGGATTGGCGCATGGGGGGGTCCGGGGCAGGCGAGCGGCCGCGCATCGGCGCTCGGGTTTCTGCAGCGGACAGCGCAAGGGGCGTGCCAACGCCCCAGGACCCCTTCCTTGGGGGTGCTGGAAGCAGGTGCGCAGCGTGCTGGGGACGGTTGTCCTCCGCAGAGGCCCCCCTACGGGTCCTTCTGGACGGGGCCGAAACCCCCTACCGTACCGGCGCGATGGACGCGCAGCCCGAAGGCCGAGAGGAGACTCGCCCGCGCCCCGTGGCGTGGGCCGTGGCCGGTGTCCTGGCACTGCTGCTCCTGCACCTCGACTTCTGGCGCCCGGCTCGGACGACCCTGTGGTTCGGCTGGCTCCCGGAGGAGCTCCTCTGGCGCCTGGCCTGGATGCTGCTCGCCGCCCTGTACCTGGCCTGGTTCACGCGTCGGATCTGGACCGAGGAGGAGCGGTGAGCGCCTTTGCGCTCTTGCTCGCCCTGTACGTCGGCCTGGTGGTGGCGGTCGGCGTGCTCGCCACACGGCGCGCGACGCGCTCGCCCGAGGAGTTCTTCCTCGCCGGTCGCAGCCTCGGCAGCGGCGTCCTGTTCATGGCGCTCTTCGGCACCAACTGCACGGCCTTCGTCCTGGTGGGCGTGCCGGGCCAGGCCTACCACGCCGGCGTCGGCGTGTTCAGCGTCAACGCGCCGATCGTCGCCCTGGGCATCCCCCTGACCTTCTGGGCCATCGGCTCCCCGGCGCGGCGCATGGCGCGCCGCCTGGGGGCGATGACCCCGGCCGAGCTCTACGCGCGCCGGCTGGGTTCGCGCGGCGTGGGCGTGCTGCTGTTCGTCGTCTTCACGCTCTACACGCTGCCCTACATGGTCACCGCCGTCGACGGCGCGGCGAAGACCCTGAGCCACGCCACGGAGGGCGCCGTGGGCACGAACGTCGGCGGCCTGGGCGTGTTGCTGGTCGCCCTGGCCTACACGACCCTCGGGGGCATGCGCGCCACGGCCTGGACCAACGTGCTGCAGGGCAGCCTGTTCATGCTCTTCATGCTGGCGGCGTTCTTCTGCGTCTCCTCCTCCCTGGGCGGCGTCGGAGCGGCGACCCGCGCCGTGGCGCAGCACGACCCGGCCCTCTTGGTGCGCGGCGACGAGGGCCTGCTCGCGCCGCGTGCCTTCGCCTCCTGGGGCCTGGCCATCTCCCTGACCGTGATCGCCTTCCCGCACATGCTCGTGCGCCTGTTCACAGCCGAGAGCGAGGCGACCCTGAAGCGCGTCTGCCGCCTCTACCCCCTGGCGCTGGTCCTGCTCTGGCTGCCGGCGGTGCTGCTCGGCGTGTGGGG
>JAJFFA010000521.1 GCA_021776885.1 Planctomycetota bacterium | reverse complement strand
TGCGCCTGCGCTTCCTCGAGGGCCTCGAGCCGCGCGAGATCGCGCGCCGGGAGGGCCGACCCGTGCGCACCGTGCACACCCACATCACCCGCGGCCTCGACAAACTGCGCGCCCGGCTCGACGCGTGTTCGGGTGGCGAGCGCGCGGGCTGGTCCTCGGCCCTCGCGGCCCTGATCAGGCCCTCCGGATCGACCCGCCGGGAACCGAGCGCGGCGGCGAACCTTCGCTCGGGCGCCCCGCGGCAGGTCGCGGCTCGCGCCGCGGCTGGCGCCTCGGTGCTCGCCCTGCTGGGCCTGGCCACATGGCTCCTGGCACCCGGCCCCCCGGAACCCGAGCAGGCCTGGCTCAGCGCACCCGCGCGCTCGGGCCCAGCCGCCTCTCCCTCCCCCACCCCGGCGGCCCCGGCAGCCCCCGCCCCGCGCAACCCGGGAGCCGGCCAGCGCCTGGCGGCCGTCGAGGCCGGTAGCGTGCCGGCATCGACCGTCGTGCTCCTGGGTCGCGTGGTCGATGCCCACCTGGCCCCGGTCCCGGCAGCCCGGATCCGCTTCGAGCCCGGCCGGGTCGCCCTGGTCGAGGCCCTCGGCGTCGGCTTCTCAGCGGAGGGTGCCCCCGAGGACGTGGGGCTCAGCGCCGCGGACGGATCGTTCCGGGTCGAGCTGCAAGCCGGGCGCGAGGGTCGACTCGTGGCGGGCACGGACGACCAGGTGCCGGTCTCGGCGGAGCTCTCACCGACCGCGCGCGCAGGCACGCCCCTGACCCTGGTCGTCGCCCCGGCGCGCAGCGTCGCCGGTCGCGTGACCGATCTCGCGGGGCAGGGCCTCGAGGGCGCCCACGTCCTGCTGCTCCCGCCGCGCGACGTCCCGCCCGCCTCCGCACGGGTGCCGGCCGCCTGGCTCCCGGTCACGCCCAGCGCGCGCACGGCGGCGGACGGCAGCTTTGCCCTCGACGGCTACGCGCTCGAAGGCGCGCTCTGGCGCGTGCACGCTAGCGGCTACGTCGAGCGCGAGCTCGCCGACTCGACGGGAACGCGCCGGCGACTCGAGATCGCCCTCGAGCCCCTACCGACGCCACCCCTCGCGGGCCGCGTGACGGGTCCCGGGGGCGAGCCGCTGGCTGGAGCCTTCGTGTGCAGCGGGGCCTTCCACACGTACAGCGCGGAGGACGGCAGCTTCCGCCTCTTCGCGGACGGCGCGGACTTCGCGCCCGACCTCTGGGCCACCGCGCGCGGCTACCAGCCCGCGCGGCTCGCCTGGGGGACGTCGCCCCGGGATGCACTGGAGCTGCGCTTGACCCGTCCTTCGCTTTCGATCGAAGGGGTCGTGGTCGACCCGCACGGAGCGCCGCTGCGCGGCGCGCGGGTCTGGGTCCTCGATCCGACGCCCCTGGGCGACGACCTGCCGCTGATGATCGCCGAGGCGATCGTTCATCCGCACCCGACGGCGATGCCGATCTTCAGTTTCAGCGACGCGGACGGCCGCTTTCGCGTGGAGCACCTCGCCGACCGCCCGTACCGCCTCGGCGTGCTCGAACCCGCGGGTCTCTCGATGCTGGAGAACGCGCCGCTGCGCCCGGGGACCCGCGCGACGCGTCTGGTCCTGGGCGGCGATCCCAGCGACCTCGGCCTGGACGGCCGCGTCGTCGATGCGGAGGGCCTGCCCCTGTCCGGCGTGACGGTCCAGGCCTTCCGCTGGGTGCTGCAGCTCGCCTACCCGGGCGACGCGCGACGAACCTGGACCACCGGGGCCTTCGGGCCGGACTGCGTCACTGATCCGGAAGGCCGCTTCAGCCTCACCGGGCTCCCGGCCCGCGGTGTGTACCTCAAGGTGCGCGGCGTAGGCCTCGTGGGTGAGCACGTCCAGGTCGAGGCCGGGTCCCTCGCGGGCGAGCTCTCCATCCGCGCTGCGCGTCGCACCGAGCTGCGCGTGCGCGGCCCGGCGCGGACGCGCTTCGAGATCCGCGATGCGGCTGGCGCCCCCCTCGACCTCTTCGAGGCCGAGGGCCTGGTCCTGGGCCTGCACGCCAACCCCCTCGGCTGGATCGAGCTGACGGACGCCCCGAGCCCATGGTTCGTCGCCCCCGACACGGCGCGGCGACTGATCGTGGATCCACCCGACGGCCCCCCGATCGAGCTGCCCCTGCGCCTGGACCCCGGGGAGCCCCTGGACCTCGAGTTGTAGGGAGCGCGCCGTCGGGTGTCTCGCTCACTTCGATGGCCCGCTCAGGCGGCCTGCGCGAGCCGCGCGTCGAGTGACCAGCGTCCGCCTCCATCGAGGGTCAGGCCGAGACCGATGGCGATCGCCAGCAGGTGGTACTCGAAGCCCTCCCCGCCCTGTGCGCCCGACCAGTTCATGAAGAAGCCGTGGGTGTCGTGCACCGTGAAGATCGCACCGACCATGATCGCCGCCAGGGCCAGGCCGACGGGGCGCGTCGCGAAGCCGAGGACCAGCAGGATCGGTCCGAAGAACTCGAGCAGGATGACCCCGACCGCGAGGAACGAGGGCAGCCCGATCGTGTCGGTCAGGAAGGACAAGCTGCCCTGGAAGCCGTAGCCCCCGAACCAGCCCAGGAGCTTCTGCGCCCCGTGGGGGAACATCACGAGCGCCAGGGTCAGGCGCAGGGCCAGCGGAGCCAGGTCCGGGCGGGTGGCGAGCAGCGGTTTCCATGCTTGACTAGTCAACTGTTTCTCCAATCGTTTCAAGAAAGGTCTTCGAAGAATGCCTAGTCGCGCCCGCAGCGGACGCGATCGAGGCACTGGATCACCGCGCGCATCTCTCGCTTCGAGAGCGGCGCGAACACCTCGTCGTCCCAGCGGTCGACGGGGTCATCGAGACGCGCGAGCAAGCGCCGGCCTGCGGGCGTGACGCGGCAGCGCACCTGGCGCCGGTCTTCCCCGTCGCGCTCGCGCGCGACCCAGCCCTTGCGCTCCAGCCGGTCGATCAGGCGCGTGACGCCGGGGGTCCTCTCGACCATGCGCTGGCCGATCTCGAGGGTCGGCAGGCCTGCCCGGCCCGCCCCGCGCAGGATGCGCAGGACGTTGTACTGCTGGTGCGTCACGCCCTGGGGCGCGAGCAGAGCGGTCAGGCTGCGCTGGACCGCGTCGGCGGCCAGGAGCAGGGACAGGACGCCCTCTTGCTCGATGCTCTTGAAGGGCCGGGTCTGGCCGATCGCCTCGGCGACGGTGGTGCTTTTTCGGGTCACGGGAGAGTTCTAGCCCGCTTCGCTGACTAGTCAACCATTGTCCTGGCGATAAATTGGCCCGGGGCGTGACCCCGGCCAAGCTCAATGGCCCTAGCCTGCGCCGCGGTAGTGGTTCCGCGGCGCACAGGAGATGGATGAGCGCCCTGGGCCGGCTGGTACAAGAGAGGACATCCCGGACGCGTCCGGTGCGACTCGGCGCAGTGCCCCCCGGGTGGATGGAGACGTCCCCCGGCCCCCGCTGGTACTGCGTGAAGAACGGGCAGCTTACTCGAGAGTCACTCGCACATGCGACATCTGTGCCTTGCCTGGGTCCCCTTCTGTCTCGTCCCTGAGATGTGTTTCGCCGCGCCAGTCCAGTGCGCGGAGACGACCTTCGAACACCTCGACGCCGGCGGCCCCGTGGCCGACGGACCCTCGTCACGGGTGGCGGTCTCCGCAACCGGGCGCTTCGTCGCCTTCCGCAGCCACGCCACGAACCTGGTCCCCGGAGACACGAACCAGGTCAGCGACATCTTCCGCCGCGACCGCATGACCGGAGCCGTTCTGCGGGTGTCCGTGGCGACCGACGGGACCCAGGCCGACGCGACCTGCCGCTTTCCGGCGATCTCGGCCGATGGGCGCCTCGTGCTGTTCGTCAGCAGTGCCTCGAACCTGGTCAGCGTGAGCACCAGCGGCCAGGGTGACGTCTTCGTTCACGACTGCGACACGGGAGAAACACGCATCGTCAGTGTCAGCTCGGCAGGACTGCCCGGGGACGCCTTCGCGAACTGCGGGCGGCTCACCGCCGATGGGCGCTACGCCGTGTTCCAGAACCGCTCCGGCAACCTGGTCCCCGGCGACACGAACGACGCCAGCGATGTCTTCCGACACGACCTCTCCACGGGTGAGACGATCCTGGTCAGCCGCAGCTCGAGCGGCGCGATCGGGAACGGCGTCAGCGGCGAGCCCGACGTGACCCCCGACGGACGCTACGTCGTCTTCGACAGCAGCGCGAACAACCTGGTCCCGGGGGACGCGAACAACCGCACGGACATCTTCCTGCGGGACATCGCCCTCGGAACCACCGAGCGCATCAGCGTGCGCAGCAACGAGCAGGAGGCCAACGGGTCGAGTGACAATGCCTTCGTCAGCGACGACGGCAGTCGAGTCGTGTTCGCCAGCGCTTCGACCAATATCGGGGCCGACGGCAATGGCGTC
>JAJFFA010000053.1 GCA_021776885.1 Planctomycetota bacterium | reverse complement strand
CCGACCTCCAGCATCTGGAAGTACTGGGCGAGGTTGTCTCGAAGCTGCCTCAGCTCGTCGTTGATCTTCTGCTTCTCGGGCCCCTCGTAGCGCAGCTCCTCGACCAGGATGCGGCTGATCGAGCGGTTGACGCGCCGCACGGGCGAGATCATCTGGCTGTACTCCCTGGGCAGCGGAACGATCTTCTCGGACTCCTCGACGGCGGCCGAGAGCCCCCCGGAGCGGGCGGCGGCGACGATCTTGCGTGTCTCCTTCGCCGTCTTGTCCGCGACCAGGGGTAGGATCCGCTCCTGGTCCTCTTTGTCGAGCTTGATGATCTCGTTGGTCTTCGTCGCGTTCAGCCCGCCCGCGCCGCGCGCCTTCTTCACCGCCTCGGAGGCCAGGGCGTCGCGCTTGATCGCGCTCTTGATCACGGACTTCGAGAGACCGGTCTTCTCGGCGGTGATGGCCGTGAAGGAGTCCTCGTCTTCCTCGTCCTTCACGCGCTGCGCCTGCTTCTCCTCGGCGCTGAGCTCCTGCGCGGACAGGTCGACCTTGTTCGCCTCCGGGTGGAGCGACTCGTAGATCTCGCGGCCGCGGTTGAGGCCCTGCTCGAGCTCGCGGGGGCTCAGCGGCGAGCGAATCAGATTCTCGTCGATCGAGATCAGCTCCTGAACCAGCGCGTCTCGATCGACCACCTGCACGGGAATCTCGTCCCACCCCAGCTCCTTGAGCGCCTGAAAGCGCCGGGCGCCGGCGAGCAGCTCGCCCTCCTGGTTCACGGTCACCGGGTGGATCAGGCCGACGCTCTCGACGCTCTTCTTCAGCGATTCGACGTCCGTCTCGAGGCGCAGGTAATCATTATGGAGCTTGATCTCGGAGAGCTTGCGGGTGGTGACGTTCAATGCGGATCCTCGGTAGGCGGGTCGGCTCGGATGGCGCGACATTGTCCGAAGACGTCGCGCGATTCCAAGCAGACCCTCCGAGGTTTGCGAACGCGCGCGGAGATTCCCGCGTGTTCGGGCCGCGGTCAGCGCCAGACGACGTTCAGGCCGTCGGTCAGGTTGAACCCGCCGGGGCCGCCCATCGGATCGCGGAACCAGAACTGGAAGTTCAGGCTGGCGCCGGGGATGACCCGCGCCGCGATCGTCGGGTTGCCGAAGTCGAGCCCGCGCGAGGCCACTCCCGCCGCATTGGAGGACGAGAAGGGCAGGACCCGGAAGATCTGGCCCCCGGCGCAGCGCCGGCCCTCACCGAAGGCGACGTTGATCTGGCCAGGCCCGCCGAAGAAGAGGCCGAGCTTGTTGGGCGGCAGCGACTCCGCAACCAGGGTGAAGTTCGCGGCGCCGACGACCGCGCTGCCCACGCCCGAGATGCAGCCGGCCTGCCCGCTCGTGTTCACGTTCGAGACGCAGTAGCGCGTCCCCTCGACCCCGGCAAGCTTGCCATTCACCGTGGTGTTCGCGGCCACCACGACGTCGTCGACCCGTGCCGCTCCCTGGCTCGGGTCCTGCGGTACCGAGAACGTCAGGTCGTACGTTCCGGTCGGCACCACGACCAGGTACTGACCCTGGGCGTCGGTGTTGTCGTCGCAGGTCGGGATGCTGCCACCGTTGTTCGGGAGATCGACATCGAGATCGGCGTTCGCGACCGGCGAACCCGCGGGGTCTGTGACCTGCCCGCTGAGGACAACCCCGTTCGGCAGGGTGACGACCCCCAGGTTGGTGTTCGAGTTCACGTTCACGGGCCGGCGCAGGGCCGCGGCCAGGAGCACGCCGCTCGGGGGGCAGATGTCGATGGCGTAGTCGCCCGCCGGGACCACGAAGCGCAGGAAGCCTGCACCGTCCGAGTTGTCCCCGGGGGTGAAGAGCTTCTCGTCGTTCGAGAGATCCACGGCGTCCGCGTCCGCGCTGGGGATCGGCGCTCCGTTCGGGCGCTGTGCCGTCGCACTGACGAAGAACCCGTTGCGCAGGACCAGATCGCCCAGGGCGACGTTCCCGTTGATGACGAGCAGGAGCTGTCGGGGTGCGTAGAGCGGCGTCACTTCGAGCGGGCGGATATCGAAGGTGATGTTGCCGGCGGGAAGGTCGACGAAGAAGTTGCCCCCCGCGTCCGTGCGATCGTTGGGCACCAGCAGCTCATTGCCGCCCGCGTCGAAGAAGTCGAGGTCGATGTTCGCCAGCGGCGAGCCGCCGGAGGTGATGACCCGCCCCGACAGGGTGTCGGCGCTGGCGAGGGAGCCCAGGAGCACGACTCCGGAGGACAGGGCGGCGAGGGTTCGCAGGGAGAGCTTCATTGCGTTTCCATTTCGAGGTTGGGGAGAGGCAGAGAGCGTGGTCACTCGGCGTAGCCGATGGCCTTGAGCTCCTGCAGTGCGTCGTCGGAGAGGCGAACGCGATCGGCGTTCGCCCACGTGCGTTGGAGGAAGAGCGCGCGGGTCAGGCGTTCGAGATCTGCGCCCAGGCCGAAGGGGTCGCCGGCGAGCGGCAGCAGCTCGCCCGGATCCTGGGCCAGGTCGCGGCTGGAGTCCCCGGAGCTGAGCTCGACGGGCTCGCCCTGCAGCCAGCGGGCCAGGGCCGCGCGGTCGAGGCGCGGGTCGTCGAGCTCCAGCTCGACCTGCCCCGGATCGAAGCGCACCTCGACCTGTCCCAGCCAGACCGAACCGCCCGCGTCGAAGCGCGTCACCTGCCCGCGCACCTCGTGCTCGCGCTCGGCGTCGGGCGCGTAGAGCTTGAGCTTCTCGGCGCGGAAGAGGCCCTGCGCATCGCGTGCCCCGCGCGCCTTGACCAGCATCCCCGCGGCCAGGCTGCGCTCCTGACCCCGCTCATCGCGGGTCTCACCGTAGAGCTCGGGCAACGGCTCGGTCGCGACCTGCACGCCGCTCACGACCAGGAACCCGGCCTCGATCGACTCGATCGGGCCCTTGACCTCGGTCCCCGGCGCGTCCTCCTCGTCGCGCGTCAGGCGCGACGCCAGGAGAGCTCCTCCGGGCTGCGGCTCGAGGCGCGCCTTCCAGCGGCCACGCAGCTCGGGCTGGGTCTCATCCGCTCCGACCACGGACAGCAGCGCCGAGGCCTCGACCTCGCGCAGCAGCTTGTGCCCCCCGCGCTCGAGGGAGCGCTGGTAGCCCCCCGGCTCCAGGTGCTCCGCCAGGCGCAGGGCCCGCTCTTCGGGCGTCGCCAGCCGATCGACCCCGCGGCTCGACGGCGGCTCGAGGCGCGCCGCCGAGAGCAGCGTCGGAAAGACATCGACCAGGCTCGCCGGCGCGTCGATGCGCCCCGCCGGCCCACCCGGAACATGCAGGATCCACGGCACCGCCAGCAGGTTGTCCCACAGCCCGTGGCCATGCCCGAGCCGACCGTGCTCGAAGAACTCCTCGCCGTGGTCCGAGATCACGCACACGACCGTGTCGTCGCCCAGGCCCTCTTCTTCGAGCTCGGCCAGGAACAGGGCGAGCTGGTCGTCGACCCAGCGGATCGCCCCGTCGTAGACATCGCGCAAGGCTCCGGCCTCGGGCGACTCGGCATCGACGCCGCTCGCGTTCAGGTGATCGCGCAGCTCGCTCCAGTCGTCCCGCCAGAGGTCCGCCAGCACGGCTCCGTCAGCCCACTTGCCGCGGTACTCCTCCGGGACCGGCCACGGCCAGTGGGCGTCGAGCAGGTGCAGGTACAGGAAGAACGGGCGCTCCGGGTCGCGCGCCTCGAGCCAGTCGGTCGCGCGCCAGCGAATCTCGCGTGCGTCACCCGCGCGGTCGACGTACAGGTCGAAGCCTTGCTCGAAGCCCAGGCCCTTGGAGAGCTGGGCGTTCTTGACGAAGGCCGCGGCCTGGTAGCCGGCGTCCCGGAAGACCTCCGCCAGGGTGGTCGCCGACGCGGGCAGCACGTCGCTCGCGCGCCCTGCGCCTGAGTCGGATCCGCCCAGGTAGACGCCGTGTTCGAGGGGGTAGGTTCCCGTCAGGAACGACGGAACGGAGGGCTTGGTCCAGCCCGCGGTCGAGCGCGTGTTCGTGAAGAGCAGCGACTCCCCTGCCAGGTCGTCGAGGGCCGGCGTCGTCTGGCGCTCATACCCGTAGCACGAGAGGTGGTCGGCGCGCAGCGTGTCGATGCAGATCAGCACCACGTTCCGCGGGCGCACGGGCTCGGAGCCGCCGCACGCGCCGAAGAGCGCGAGGGCCAGGAGGGCGGCGGGCGCCCAGGCACGGTGGAGTCGGGAGGTCTTCAGCATCAGAACTTGAAGCGCAGCTGGACCCGGCCCAGCCAGGCGTCCTCGGAGCCGGGGAAAGCGTCACCGGCCTGGAAGTGGGCCAGCACCAGCTCGATGTCGACGAAGCCGCTGGCCCGGCTCCCGAAGATCAGGTCCGCCTCCCAGCCCAGGTCGCGGTGCACGCCGTCCGGACGAGCGCTCAGCTCGGTGTTGCGGAGCCGATCGACAGCCTCGTCCTGGCGGTAGCCGTGCCAGACCAGGTCCAGCGAGTTCTTCTTCCCGAAGCGGCGTCCGACGCCGAGGGTCAGGATCGAGAGGTTCGAGAGCTCTGGATCGAAGAGCTCGCCGTAGTAGCGGAACGACGTCACGCCGCCGAACCGCCCGTTGTTGTCGTTGAGTCCGGTCTGGCGGAAGTTCCCGTCCTCACCGTCCTCGGTCGATCCGTCGCCCGAGCCGTGGGCGACGCCCGCGGCGAAGTACCACGGTTCGACGCGCTCCGGCGACCAGGTGCTGCCGACGTCGAAGCCCCAGCCCTGCAGATCGGTGGTCTCGCCGCGGTAGCCACGCACGAGCGAGACCTCGGCCCACACGTCGTGGGACGGAAGCCACTCGCCGAGGGCACGCACCCCCGCGAAGAAGGGGAAGTCCTCCACCGCGCGCCGGTCCCGGCGGTCGACGACCCACGCGGCGAGGTGCCTGTCCTCATCCGTGTTCGAAACGTAGGCGATGTAGTTGTCCGTGGCCTCGGACGCGGGTCC
>JAJFFA010000520.1 GCA_021776885.1 Planctomycetota bacterium | reverse complement strand
AGCCCTCCGCGGGCGTCGCGCAGCCAGTACCGCGCGCTCTTCACCCGCGGCGGGAACGAGATCGACTTCACCCTGGTGGTGCACGTCGACGGACCGCGCGAGCTGCGCGTCGCCGGGCTGAGCGATCTGGGCGCCACGATGTTTCACGCGCGCCTGGGCCCCGAGGGCTACGAGAAGCTGGCCGGCACCCCCCTCTTCCCCGCGGGCTTCCTCGAGCACACCCTGGTCGAGGGCCTGGGCGCGGTGCTGACCTTCGGCGCGGGGGGCGAGCTCGAAGGCACCTTGCTGCCCGGCCGCGGGCCCCAGGGCCGGCCCATGCTGCGCTACACGTCGGGGGCGCAGAGCGTGCTCTTCCGGCCCTCCCCGCGCGCCGCGCTGGGTGGCGAGCCGCGGCCCAAGGGGCTGATCCAGGCGGACGACTACCACATCGGTCGCCGCGGGCGCGCCGACGCCGTGGTGCAGGTCTTCGAGTGGGAGCGCGAGGGGGCGCGCCGCCGACGCTTCCCGATCGAGCTCCTGATCAGCGACGGCCGCGGGCGCTGTTCGCTCCTCTTGCACCTGATCGAGTGGGACGCGGGGGCCGACTCGTGATCGAGGACGTCGCCGGAGCCCTGAGCGGCGTGGAGCTGGAGCAGGGGCTGGCCCGCGGCCGCCTGACCTTCCAGGCCAGCCTGCCCGTGTTCGAGGGCCACTTCCCCGGGCGGCCCACCCTCCCGGGGGTGTACCTGATCGAGGCCGCACGGACCCTGGCCCAGCGCTCCCTGGGCTGCCGGCTTGGTATCCTGCGCGTCGACTCCGCCAAGTTCCGCGCGCCCGTCGGGCCGGGAGAGGAGCTCGAGGCGAGCGTACAGGTCGACGCCGCCGCCGACCCTCCGACCTGCGACGCGCGCTTCGAGGCGGCCGGCAAACCCATCGCTCGCATCAAGCTGCGCCTGAGCCCTATCAAGTGACCATGGAACGCGTCGTCATCACCGGAATGGGGGCCGTCTCGTGCCTGGGCGAGAGCCTGGACGAGATCTCGAGCGGGCTGCAGGAGGGCCGCTCCGGCGCAGTGCTCTCCCCCGAGCGCAAGCTGCGCGGCTTCCGCTCGGGTCTGATGACCGACGTGCCCCAGGCCGACCTGCACCAGGAGTTCGACCGCCGCGCGCGCAAGTTCATGGGCGAGCCGGCCATCTACGCGGCCCTCTCCACCAACCGCGCCCTGCGCGACGCCGGCCTCGAGCGCGACGACGTGGCCCACGAAGATGTCGGCGTGATCGTCGGCAACGACTCGTCCTGCGCCTCGCTGCCGGAGCTGCTCGACACCCTGCGCGAGTACGGCCAGTCGCGCTTCCTGGGGTCGCAGATGGTCATCAAGGTGATGAACTCGAGCGCCTCGATGAACCTCGGGCCGCTGCTGGGGGCGCGCGGCATCAACCTCTCGATCAGCGCCGCCTGCAGCAGCGGCGCCCACGCGGTGGGCCTGGCCTGGCAGCTGATCCGCAGCGGCTCCCAGCGCATCGTCTTCACCGGTGGCACGCAGGAGACCCACTGGCTGGCGATGGTCAGCTTCGACGCCCTCAACAGCTTCAGCCTGCGCGAGGGCGACCCGCACCGTGCGTCGCGCCCCTTCGACTCCGAGCGCGACGGGCTGGTGCCCGGCGGCGGCGGAGCGATGCTGGTGCTCGAGAGCCTCTCCAGCGCCAAGGCACGGGACGCGAAGATCTACGCCGAGGTCGTGTCCTACGCCTTCAGCTCGGACGGGGACCACCTGACCTCACCCTCGGGCCGGGGCGCCCAGGGCTGCATGGAGAAGGCGCTCGAGATCGCCGGCGTGGGACCGGGCCAGGTCGACTACATCAACGCCCACGCCACCTCGACCCCCAAGGGTGATCAGGCGGAGGCCATGGCGATCCACGCCGTGTTCGGCGACAAGGGCCCGCCGGTCTCCTCGACCAAGTCGATGACCGGCCACGAGTGCTGGATGGCCGGGGCCTCGGAGCTGGTCTACTCGGCCCTGATGATCCGCGACGGCTTCCTGGCCCCCAACATCAACTTCACGCAGCAGGAGGAGGGCGCGTCCCCGATCAACGTGCTCGCCGCGACCGAGCGCGGAGACGCCGACCTGATCCTGTCCAACTCGTTCGGTTTCGGCGGCACCAACGCCAGCGTCATGCTGCGCCGCTTCCGCGGCTGACCTCGCGCGTGGCCCACGACGTCCTCGTGATCGGGGCCGGGCTCTCGGGGCTGGTCGACGCGATCCTCCTGGCGGAGACCGGGCGCCGGGTCCTGGTGCTCGAACAGCACACGATCCCGGGCGGCTACCTGCAGCAGTTCTCGCGCAAGAAGACGCGCTTCGACGTCGGCTTCCACTACACGGGCTGCACCTCTCCCGGGCGCCCCCTGCGCCAGTTCCTCGAGCACCTCGACGTCTGGCGCCGGCTCGAGTGGATCCCCTTCCCCGAGGACGCGGCCATCGAGGTGCGCTCGGGAGCGCGCGCCTTCGCCTACCCCACGCGCTTCGCGCACTTCCTCGAGAAGGCCGTCTCGACCTGGCCCCACGAGCGCGAGGGCCTCGAGCGCCTGGCCCGCGACTCGGAGGCGGTCTGCCGCTCGCACCGCTGGTTCGACCTGCGGCGCGACGCGGACTACGACCATTCGGGGGGCGGCCTGACGACCCGAAGCTCGTTCCAGGACTGGCTCGAGGGTGCGATCGAGGACCCCTGGTTGCGCGAGGTGCTGGCGGCCCAGTCCTTCAACCTGGGCCTCTTCGCCACCGAGATCCCGTGGGTCAAGCACGCCCTCGCCTTCCGCGCTAACTTCGACGAGACGACGCGCATCGAGGGCGGCGGCGGAGCCCTGGTCGAGGCCC
>JAJFFA010000519.1 GCA_021776885.1 Planctomycetota bacterium | reverse complement strand
GGTTCTGCTCGAGGGTCAGGCGTTCGACGGCCCAGCGGTTCATCGACTCGGTGTAGAACCAGACCCGCGCGCGGTCCTCCTGACGCGCGTACTCGGTCGCTGTCTCGGCGCGCTCGAGCAGGTCTTCCGGACGGTCGCTGTCGGAGGGGTAGATCGCGATACCGACGCTGGCAGAGAGCTCCAGGGCGCGCCCTTCGAAGTACAGGGTCCGCGAGAGCGCCTCCTGAATCCTGGACGACAGCCGCGAGGCGTCCTGCACCCGCAACAGCTCCGGTACGAAGAGCGCGTAGGAGTTCCAGGCCAGGGGCGCGATGCGCACCGAGCCACGCGGGTGGCTAACCGAACCCGTCTCCTCGTAGTCGGCGACGACCTTGCGCAAGAGCTCGACCACGCCGAGACAGAAGGCTTCCTCGGTGTTCGAGGAGCGCGGACCGGTCTCTTCGTCATCGCCCGTCCAGAGCGCGATCGCCAGGACGGCGACGTGTTTGGCCTCCCCCTGTGCCCGGGGCAAGACCGCAGCCAGGCGCTCGAGGAAGGCGCTTCGGCTGGTGAGCACCGTGGGCGAGGGGCCCGTGAGGCCCACCTCGTGCTGCGATGCCCCGGCGTTCTCGAGGGCGCGGCTCAGCGAGCCCTCGACGGTGCGCACGAGCCGCGCGTGGCGCAGGACACGCTGCACGCGATGAACGAGGACCCGCTCGGCCTCGGGCTCGGCCACGAACTCGGCCACGCCAGCCTGCTGGGCGCGGCCGATCTGCTCCGCCGCGAGGGACTCGTAGGTCAGGATCAGGGGCAGCTCGCCGCTGGCCGAGGAGAGGGCCAGCTCCTCGCACACCTCGACCCCATCCGGCGGCATGTCCGCGGACAGGAGAGCCAGGTCGGGGTGCTCCGAGGCCACGAGGGCCACGGCTTCCAGTGCGTCCCTGGCACAGACGACCTCGAAGCCAGCGGCCTCGAGGATGCCTGCGAGTGCGCTTCGCCGCGCCTCGCTCGGGGAGGCACAGAGGATGCGAACTGGTGTCGTGGCTTGAGGTTCGGGCGGCATAGGAGGGGGAGGCGGACGCGGGGAGGGTCCCGCGCCAAGCATCCGAGTCTTCGGCGATCGCTTTGGATCCCTTGAAAAACCTCCGTGGCCCCTGACGAGGATTCCTGTAGACGGGAGCGGTCGGCGAACTGGAACGTAACATTGCACTCCCATCCCCGATCCCAGGGCCCCATGCATGTCCCGCCCCCACCCCCGCTACGCCCGTTCCCATTCCAGCTCCCCGGCTCGATCCTTCGCTCTCCGCATAATGGGCCTGAGCCTCCTGGCTGCCCTCTTCAGCGGCTGCGCGGCCACCGCCCACCGTTTCGCCTTCGAGCCGACCCCCGTCGAGCAGTGGCTCGAGCCCGAGGGCCAGCCCCTGGGTCGCGTCCTCGTCACGGTCATCGAGGGCCGTCGGGCGCAGGGTGAACCGAAGGGTCAGCCCGAGATGCACCTGCGAGTGCGGGTCGAGAACGCCTCCGATGCGCCCCTGACCCTGGTGACCGACTCGCCGCTCCTGGTGGGTTCGGACCTGGTGCCCTTCGGCTCCGCGCGGGTCGAGCCCGGCGAGGGCGAGGTTGCGCCCAGGAGCTCGGGCACCTTCGACCTCTGGTTCCCCTACCCGCCGGGGACCCGCCTCGACTATCCGGAGCTCGATGGGCTCAACCTGTCCTTCGCGATCGAGTACGGCAGTGGTCGAGCCGAGGTCAGCGCCAACTTCGATCGCCTGCGCTTCGAGTCGCCGCCCAGCCGCGCGCGCTTCAACATGGGCGTCGGCTTCCTGTACACGAGCTGCGACTACTGAACCCGGCGCGCCGGCCGCAGCCCACACAGCGGCGACGCGGAGTCCGGCGTGTCGCCCGTGCGCGAGCGCGTCTCGGCCATGAACGCGGGCATGTCGAAGGAGCCGCCGCGCTGGATCGCGCTGGCGGCGTCGAACCCGGGTAGGCGCTCGGCGGCGTCGTCCTCCGAGACCAGCTCCAGCCGCTCGCGCACCCACTCGCTGACGTTGCCGTGGACGTCGTGCAGCCCGAAGGGGTTCGGCAGGTAGCTGCCCACCGGGGCGTGTACCGCGTGTCCGTCGCTCCAGGCTTCCGTGTCCTCGATCCCGATCGCGGCCATGTCGGTCGTCGCCACGTTGCCGTGGCGCGCCATGTCGCGCGGGTCCGCACCGAAGGAGTAGGGCGTCAGGGTGCCCGCTCGCGCGGCGTGGGCCCACTCGATCTCGGTGGGCAGGCACAAGCCCAGCCAGGCCAGCGTGCGCTCGCTCTCGAACCAGGTGACGCGTTCGACGGGGTGGGAGAGGTCGACTCTGGCGGCCGCGTAGCCCGGGGCCACGAGCGCCGGGTTGCGACCCGTGGCGCGCAACCACTGCCCCTGAGTCATCTCGTGTTTGGACAGGAAGAACGGCTCGAGCTGCAGGCTGCCGCCACCTGCGTACGCGACCTCGCCCCCGGGGATCAGGACCAGCACGATCGCGCTCTCGCCGTCGATGGAGAACCTGCCCGTCTCGAGGTCGCGCTCGGGCAGGACGCCGGTCTCGGGCAACCAGAACTCCCACAGCTCCGACTCGGGGTCGATATCCAGGGGTAACAGACCGAGCTGGGGCTCCAGGGTCAGGCCGGCGTACCGAGGGCGCTGGGCGAGGTCGTCGACGCACAGGGCCCAGCCCTCGCGCGCGGCGTCCGAGTCGAGGGTCAGGTGCCGCACGCGCGAGGCGAAGTCGCGCCGGGCGCGGACCTCGTCCATGGCCGCGGGTAGGGTCTCGATGCCCTCGATCAGCTCGGTCAGGAGTCGGCGCTTCCAGGCATCGACATCCGCCGCCGGCCCGGCCGCCTGGAGCGTGCCCGGCTCCGGTTCGACGCCCGAGTCGACGCCCGAGGCCGCGTCCGAAGCGCTGCCCGTCTGCTGCTCCCGAGGGGCCTGGGCCTCGAGGGCTGCCAGGAGGCGGCGGTGCTCCGGGAGGCTCTCGAGCAGGGCCCCGGCGGAGCCGAGCCAGCCGTCCATGGCCGCGATGCGCGCCGGCACGGCCGGATAGAGCTCGCGCCGGGACGTCTGCAACGTGCGCAAGAGCTCGGCGTTCGACAGGCGCTCCACCTCGGCCAGGGCGGTCGCGACGCGGTCGCGCTCCGCGCGCACCTTCCAGTAGCCGATCAGGGGTGCCACGACGAAAGCCAGGAGCCCCAGGCCGAGGGCGATGCCCGCCGTGGGGTGGCGCTGGATGAGGCGCGTTGCGCGCAGGGTCGGGCCGGCCGCTCGGGCGCGGATCGGGCGGCGCTCGAGGACCCGCTCGAGGTCCTGCGCGAAGGCCTCGGCGCTGGCGTAGCGCCGCGCGGCGTCACGATCCATCGCCGTCAGGCAGACCACCTCCGCATCGCGTAGAACGGCGCCGCGGCCGAGGAGCGTCGGGCGCGGCGGGCGTGGCGAACCGGCCAGGATGCTCGCCCGCAGGGCCTCGCCGCTGGCTCCTTCGAAGGGCCAGCGCAGGCTCAGGAGCTCGTAGAAGGTCACGCCCAGGGAGTAGACGTCGCTGCGCGCATCGAGGGTCTCGCCGCGCAGTTGCTCCGGGGGCATGTAGGGCAGGGAGCCAAGCTGCGAGCCGGTGCGCGTCAGGCTGGAGCTCTCGCTCGAGTGCGCCAGGCCGAAATCGAACAGGAGCACCCGCCCACCCGGCGTGAGCAGCACGTTGGATGACTTGACGTCACGGTGCAGCACACCGCGCTGGTGCGCGTGCTGCAGCGCGCGCGCCACGGCGGCTGCGATGCGCACGGCGACGCTCACCAGGCTGCCCTCCCACAGGGGCGCCTGCTGCGGCTCGACAGGCTGTCCGAACTTGGTGCTCGTGGCACGCGCCACGGCGCGGCACAGGCTGCGCCCGTCCGCCTGCGCCGCCCCCTCCAGCGTCAGCTCGCGCAGGGCTTCCGCCAGGGTGCAGCCGACGACGCGCTCCATGGCGAAGTACGGCAGGTCGCCCTCGAGCCCGACGCTGAAGATCGGAACGATGTTCGCGTGCTCGAGGCGCGCCGCCAGCTCGACCTCGCGCTGGAAGCGCTCGCGCATGCCCGGAAAGTAGAGCTCCCCGGGGCGCACGAGCTTGAGGGCGACGTCGCGACCCAGGTCCTCGTCGTGGGCGAGGTAGACGACCCCCATCCCGCCCCCACCCAGACGCCGCAGGAGGTGAAAATTGCCGAGGCGCTCGGGGAAGGAGAGTGGCGAGCGCTCCGGGCCGTCCAGCGCGATCCCCAGGAACGCCAGGGCCTGCACCCGTGCTTCCAGCTCAGCGGCGAGCTCGGGCGAACGGGCGCGCAGGTCTTCGATCAGACCCCCGCGCTGCTCCACCTGCGCCGCGAACCAGCGGGCCATGCACTCCTCGGCCTCGTCCTGCGGGGCACTTTGCTCGTCGGAGTCGTCGGCGGGGAGAGCGGCCATGGGATTGCGTATCCTATTCGGTGGTATGGCGAATGGGGCGAGCAAGGACGACGACACCCAGGAGCTCCTGCAGCGGGCTTCCAAGGGCGACGAGCTGGCGATCGACTCCTTGATGGAGCTGCACCTGCCCGGTCTGCGAGCCTTCGTCGCCAAGCGCATGGGCGGCGTGGTCCAGGCGCGCGAGGCGCCCTCCGATCTGGTGCAGTCCGTGTGTCGCGAGGCGCTCGAGAAGATCGAGCGCTTTCAGTACGACGGCGAGCAAGGCTTCCGCCGCTGGCTCTACGCCAGCGCGCTGCGCAAGATCAAGGACCGCTACCGCTACTGGAACGCGCTGAAGCGCGATGCGGGGCGCGAGGTCGGGATCCGCGACACGCCCTCGGGCTCCAACGACCCGCGCATCGCCG
>JAJFFA010000518.1 GCA_021776885.1 Planctomycetota bacterium | reverse complement strand
CGTGTGATCGTCGTCTCGAAGGAGGACTGAGGCGTGGGCTCCCCGCGGCGCGGTGCGTCGGGTGCTGGCCCTGGTGGCCCTGGCGGCCCTGGCGGCCCGGAGGGTCCGGGCGGCATCGGCGACTTCGGGCAGGACATCCCCGGGCCGCCCTGGATCCTGGGCCACCGCGGCGTTCCGCGCGAGGCGCCGGAGAACACTCTCGCCTCCCTGCGCCGCGCCCTCGACCTGGGCCTGGACGGCTTCGAGTACGACCTGCGCGCCTGCGCCACGGGCGAGGCGGTCCTGATCCACGACGAGCGCCTGGAACGCACCACCGACGCCAGCGGCCCCCTGATCGCGCGCAGCCTGCCCGAGCTGTTCGGGATCGACGCCGGCGCCTGGTACTCGAAGCGCTACGCCGGCGAGCCCCTGCCGCTCTTCGACGAGGCCCTCGAGCTGGCCGGCGATGCCCTCGGGCGGCCACTGCACATGATCGAGCTGAAGGAGCGCGGGCTGGTCGGCGAGGTGCAATCCAAGCTCGACAACCTGGCGCCGACCCTCGACCTGCGCGTGGCGTCGTTCCTGCGCGACGTGGTGCTCGAGGCGCGGGATGCGGGGCTGCCGTCGATGCTGCTCGGCGTGGGCGCGACCGAGGACGACCGGCGCTTCGTGCGCGACGAGCGGCTCGATGCCTACTCGACCGGCCCCGGCGGCTGGCGGACCCCGGCCGGAGCGGCGGACTGGAGCTTCTGCGAGCGCTGGTCCTGGTCGGTCGACGAGCCCGATGACCTGCTCGAGGCCTGTCGCACGCCGCTCTTCGGCTTCAACACCAACGAGCCCTGGCGTGCCCTCGCCACCCGTGCCCTGGTGCACCTCGCGCCCGAGGACCGCGGGCCCTTCCCGATCCAGACACCGACCCTGGCGGTCGAGCCGGAGTCGCTCTCGCAGGAGGTGCGCATCCGCGGGGAGTGGTACGGCACGTGGCGCACCCACGCGACCGTGCGCAACCCGTTCCCCTTCGCCGTCGAGGCGCGGGTCTCGCTCTTCGTGCAGAGCGGCGCCTTCGACGTCGACGGGCTGCCGCAGGTCGTCCTGCTCGGGCCCGGAGAGGAGGCGCAGCTGGGTTTCACCCTGACCGGCGGCGCCCGCGGCCCCGGGGACGACCCCCTGGTCGCGACCCAGTACCGCTGGAAGCAGCAGCTGGCGCCGCAGGCGGCGCGCGGCGGCGGGCGCCTGCTCCTGACGGCCCCGCTGAAGCGGGTCCGCATCCTGGCGGCGGACGGCCTGGTGCGGCGCCTCGAGCTCCTGCGCGAGCGCGTGGACGATCCGCCGGCCAGCATGAACGTGCGCCGTGAGGGCCAGCAGCTCCTGGTCTCGATCGAGAACCCCGGCGACCTCGAGGAGCCGCACACCCTGGTGCACCTGGCCGGGGAGGTGCTGCGCGGTGGACGCGGTCTGCGGCTGCGCCTGCCCCAGGGCTTCGACGCCGACCCGGGTGTGGCCTTCAGCTGCGGGATCGAGGGCAAGCGTCGGGGCGCCGCGGACCTGCGTCGCTGGGCCGGCGGTCTGCCGGAGGGCTTGGGTCACGGAAGGCCGGGAGTGCTCGTGCCGCTGGGAGCGGGCTAGCCCGCCTTCGGCCTTCCTCCTCGACCCGCACTCCGCTACCTTCCGGCCTCGACGGGAGTGGATCGGTGCTGGTGTGCCGCCCGGCCTTCAAAGCCGGTTGGGCTTCGTGAACAGCGGGGCCGGTGGGTTCGATTCCCATGCACTCCCGCCATCCAACAGCCTTGACCACGCTCGAGATTCGCGCGCCCCGCGAGGCTGACCAGCCGGCGCTCCTCGCGGCCTTCAACCGGGCCTTTGCCCGCGTCGATCCCGGCTTCCGGCCGCGGGATGGACGGGCGTGGAACTGGCGCTACCGCGAGAACCCCGGCGGGACCCAGGCGCGGGTGGCCTTCGATGCAGAGGGCGCGCCCGTCGCCCAGTACGCGGCCCTGGGGCAGCGCGCGCGGGTCGACGCTGAGGAGTGCCGCTTGCTGCAGGCCGTCGACTCCTTCGTCGACCCCGGGCGGCGCGCGGGCCTGGCGCGGCGCGGAGCCTTCGTGCGCTGCGGTGAGGCCTTCGCCCAGGAGTGCGACGCGACCCTGATCTGGGGCGTGCCCATGCCCGACGCCTGGCGCATCGGACGGCGCTCCCTCTCCTACGGCTTCCTCGACGCGCTCTGGCGCCTCGAGCTGCACGCGGACGCCCCCGCTGCGCCGTCCCCCGCGCACCACGGGATCGAGCTCACGACCCCGGCAGGCGCGCCGGCGGAGACGTCCGCGCTGTTCGAGCGAGTGGCCCGGGAGCAGCGCGCCCTCGCCCTGCGCGACGCCGCGTGGCTCGACTGGCGCTACGCGCGGCACCCCGAGCGCTCGTACCTCCTGGCCTGCGCCTGGCGTGGGGGCGAGCTGCGCGGGCTGTGCGTCCTGGCCACGGGCTCCCACGCCCGCCCTGGCTCCGGACACGCATCGGGACACGCATCGGGAGGTGCATCGGGAGGCGCAACGGGAGGTGCATCGGGAGGTGCATCGGGCTGGGACGGCGTCGCCGGTGGCGTCGTCTGCGAGTGGCTCGTGCCGCGGGCGGAGCCCGGCGCGGCCCGCGCCCTGCATGGCTGGCTGCGCGACGAGGCCGCACGGCTCGGGCTCTTCCCCCTGGTCGGCTTCCTGCCCGTCTGGTCCCCCGAGTTCGGGGCCTTCCAGGAGGCGGGCTACCGCGTCCACGCTTCGCGCCTGTTCCTTGCGGCGCGCAGCTTCGACCGCCGCCGTCCGCTCGCCTTCTGGGCGCGGCACCTGTGGCTCGTGCCCGGGGACACGGACCTGGTGTGAAGAGCCCGCCCCTGACCCTGCGCGCCCTGCAGCCGGGCGACGAGCAGGCCGTGCGCAGCACCTTCGCCCAGGCCTTCGGCGAGGAGCGCTCGAGCGCGCGCTGGCGCTGGGCCTTCCGCGACAACCCGGCGGGGACGCGCGCCTTCCTGGCCCTCGACGCCGACAGCGTCGTGGCGCAGTTCGCCGCGCTGCCCGCGCGCACCCTGGTCCTGGGCGAGGAGCAGAGCTGCGCCCAGGTCGTCGACTCGATGCTGCACCCCGACTGGCGCCGCGGACTGACCCGCCGCGGGCCCTTCGTGCGCACGGCCGAGGCCTTCTTCGACGCCCACGGCGCGCGCCCCGATCACCCGCGCGGCGAGCGCGTGTACTACGGCTGGCCGATCGACGCCAACCGACGCCTGGGGGAGCGGCTCCTGGGCTACGAGCGCGCGGGGCGCCAGCTGGTGCTCGTCGCCGGCCTGGGGGGGCTCGACTCGGGGCTCTTGACCGACGAGCTGCGCCTGCACCGCATCGAGCGCTTCGACCACCAGGCGCGCTGGCTGTTCGAGCGCTGTGCGGCGGAGTGGGCTCTGGCCACGGTGCGCGATGCGACGTACCTCGACTGGCGCTACGTGGCGCGGCCGGACGTGGGCTACCGGCGCCTGGGAGTCTTCGACCGCGAGGGCCTCCTGCGCGGCCTGGCGGTCACGCGTCTGGCCGGGGGCGAGCACCGCGCCCTGGGGGCCGGGGAGGGGCTGGCGCTGGTCTGCGAGTGGCTGGTGCCGGTGGCCGAGGAAGACGTCGGCCGCTTCCTGCTCGACGCGCTGGCCCGGGATGCCGTCTCCGCCGGCGCCCACGCCCTGGCGCTGTTCCTGCCCGGCTGGTCGCCCTGGTTCACGCGCTTCCAGGCTTCCGGCTTCCGCGCCCGGGCCACGCCCTGGGACCTGGTCGTGCGCAGCTTCGATCGGCGCATCGACGCCGAGCTCCTGCGCGCGGGCTTCTGGCTGCAGCTCGGAGACAGCGATCTCGTTTGAAGGTCGCGGGGCTAGCCCTGGAACAAGCGCTGAGCGAGGGTTTCGAAGGCTCGAGACGTGAGAGCAGCTCGCTGGCTGCGAGTTCAGGGCTAGCCCGGACTCGGACGGTGGGCGCGGCCAGCGGGCGATCTTGGGCGCTGTTGCGCTGGCTCATGAATAGCCCGGGCCCGGGGAGTATGCGGCCCCCCCGACGCGCGCAGGGCCAGATCGGTGCGCGGATCCCGATCGCTGACACGGTCGCCCCACCCAAATCACTAACATGCACACCGTGATCGGCCGCATCCTCGCCCTCTGCCTCGCGCTGCCCTTCCTCGTGGCAGGGCTCCAGGCGAACCCACAGGAGTCCTCGAGCGGATCGGTGGGCAGCGTGGCCGACGCCGGGGTGACCCTGGTGCGCGTCGCTGGCGAGCTCGATGCGGGCACCCTGGCCCTGGTCTCGCGCGCCCTGCGCGAGACCCGCGTCCGGGGCGGCCGCCAGCTGGTGGTCGAGCTGGATACGCCCGGGGGCTCGGTCGACGTGATGTGGCAGCTGGCCAAGACCCTGCACGAGGCGGTCGACAGCGGCCTCGGGGTGGCGACCTGGGTCCACCCCCGGGCCCTCTCGGCCGGCGTCCTGGTGGCCCTCTCCAGCGACTCGGTCTACATGAGCCCGCGCGCCACCATCGGCGCAGCACAACCCGTCGTCGCGGCGCCCGGTGGGATCGCTGCCCTGCCCGTCGACGGCGGAGTGCGCGAGAAGCTGACCTCGGCCCTGCGCGCCCAGTTCCGTTCGTGCGCCGATTGGAGTCACCGCGATCCGGTCCTGGCGGAGGCGATGGTCGACTCCCAGCTCGAGGTGCGCGAGGCCGTGATCGAGGGCGTGCGCGGGATCGTCTCCGGGCGCGAGTGGGACGACGCCCGCGAGCGCGGCGACGCCGTCGAGCACCTGCGCACCCTGTGCCGCCAGGGCGAGCTCCTGTCCCTGTCCGCCTCGGAGGCGGTCGAGCTGGGCTTCGCCGACGGCATCTGCGCCTCCATGGACGACGTGCTCGAGGCGCTGGGCATGGCCCGCGCCCAGGTGCACGGGGTCGAGCGCTCGCGCTCCGAGGACCTCCTGGGAAAACTCGACCAGCTCGGCGCGCTCCTGATCCTGGCCGGGCTGCTGCTCGCCTTCCTCGAGTTCAAGGTGCCCGGGTTCGGGCTGCCGGGAATCCTGTCGATCTTGTGCTTCGCCCTGCTCCTGGTCGGGCGCTGGTTCGTCGGCTTGGCCGACGTGCCGCACCTGGTGCTGGCGGTGGCGGGGGTGGTGCTGGTCGGCCTGGAGTTGTTCCTGGTCCCCGGGACCATCTGGGTCGGGCTGCTGGGGGCCGCGATGCTCCTGGGCGGCTTGATCCTGGGCAGCCTGGGACCCGGCTTCTCCCTCTCCAACCCCCTCGACGAGAGCCTGGTCTTCGACGTCGTCTTCGAG
>JAJFFA010000517.1 GCA_021776885.1 Planctomycetota bacterium | reverse complement strand
CCGAGTCGAGCGGGGTGCGTGCGAGCCGCCCCCACTCCAGGCGCGCCGGGCCGTCGCGGCCGAGCTCGGCGAAGACCATGGCGCGCTCGGCGAGGGCCTGCTCGATCAGCGCTGCGCTCGCATCCGCATGCATCAAGAGGGATTGATAGCGCGCCAGCGCCAGCTCCAGGCGTCCCTCGAGACGCGCCAGCCGACCCAGCTCGAGGGCCGCGCGCGCTGCGAAGATGCCTCCGCCGCGTACCCCGTGGGCCTGCCCGAAGGCGGCGCCCGCCGCATCCCTCGCGCCACCGGCGCGCAGCAGCTCGCCCGCTCGAAATCGCGCGCGGGCCAGCGTTTCCGGGCTGCCTCCGGCGCCCTCCGCCACCCGCGTCCAGGCCGCCACGGCGCGCAGGCGCAGACGCTGGAGCTGCTCGCCACCCAGCGCTCCCGGGTGGGCCAGGGTCAGGGTTCGCCGTGCCTCGCGCGCCTGTTCGATCGCCGCACGCAGGGCGCTCGGCACGGGGTCCGCCGCCTCGATCTCGGCGCGTGGCACGCGCAGGGGCCGGGCAGGCGCAGGCGCGAGCTCGAGGGTCACGCCGAGGGTCAGGAAGCTCAGACCCTGGATGCAGCGCAGCCGCTGCCCGCGTGAGAGCCGGGCCGCAGGTCTCACGTCCTGGGCTCGTCCGCCGGCACGCAGCCCCGGCCCAGGGTCCGGCGCAGGGCGCTGCGCAGGCGCTTGCGGGCCCGGAACAAGCGCACCTTCACGAGGGGCAGTGGGAGATCGCAGGAGGCTGCCGTGGCCGCACAGCTCTGGTCGCCCCCGTAGTACGCCCCGATCACAGCCCGGTCCCCGTCGCCCAGCTGATCCAGGGCCACGTCGAGACCGCCCATCAAGAGCTCCCGGTCCACCAGCTTGCCCCCGAGCTCGAGCCAGTCCTCGGGCGTCGTGTCGCAGGGCGAGGGCTCAGCGCCTTCGACCTCATCCAGGAGTTCCTCTTCGATGCCCGTCGCCGGGTGCCGGACCGCTCGACGCGTGTGGTCGTGCAGGACGTTCGAGGCGATGCGCAGCACCCACGAGTAGAGCCGGCCCGGGCTGGTCTGCCCCCGCCGGTAGCGCGCCGCCCGCAGGAAGGTCTCGTGCACGAGGTCCTCGGCCTCGTGGTCGTCGCGGCAGCGCCCCATGAGGTAGCGGTGCAGCGGCGCTCTCAGCCGGTCCAACCCCTCCCAGTCCGTGTCGGCCGTGGCCGCCCCGCCGTCGCCCCCCCTCGAGGTGCACGCAGTGCCTTGACCCACCCACGCCTGATTCGCGCTCTTGTCACCCACGCCCCGCCTCCTTCCGCGGTCTGTCGCACGCGACGGGGAACTCCGCCGCCTCGAGACAGACCCTTCGGAAGGGCCGTTGGTGTCACCTCGGGAAGAGTCCTCCGCGACGCATCGCGAGCAGACGACTCAGGTCGCGAGGAGCCGAGACCGAGCGCGGGAATCGGCGATTCTTTGCAACCGAGCTAGGAGTCTGCGCCACGGATGGCGATCCGCAGCCAAACCCTGGCTTCCGCCGTGGCTGCGTTGCGCCGAACCCCGAGTATCGCAGCGGATACGCAGGGTCCGACGCGCCTTGCCACGACGAAACCCCGGGTTCGTCTGCGAATCGCCATCCGTGGCGCAGACTCCTAGCGCCGGAAGCCGCGGGCCTCGTCGGCCCACTTGGAGCCGCCGAAGTCGCGCATCACCGCGTTGTAGAGCTGCTGGGCGCGGCCCTGGTTCTCCGCGTCGTTCCACTGCTGGAAGACTCGACCGGCGAAGAACATGGCCTTGGGCACGTAGCGCAGCTCGGTCTCGTACACGACCACCACGCGCAAGTAGGCCTTGAGGGCCTCGCTCAGGGTCTCCGAACCGTCCGCACCGGAGGAGTTCTCGTCCACACCGCGCTGGAAGAGGCAGTCCCCGAGCCCCGTGAACGCCGCGGCCAAGGTGCGCGAGTCGGCCTTCGGGTCGTTCGTGATGCTGCGGAAGACCTCCTCCGCCTCCTTCAGCTTCTTCTCGCCCAGGAACGACTCACCGACGGCCGCGTCCGCGCGGTTGCGCACGACGGGGTACTTCGTCCCCGCGCGGGCGACGATCTCGTCCAGCTTGTCGCGGCGCGCCTTGCCCTGCAGGCTGTCGTCGAGCAGAACGGCGAAGAGATCGCCCTGGATGCGCCAGCGGTCGGAGAGCTGCTTCGAGTCCACCACGCCACCGAAGGCGCCCAGGAGCGAGCGCGCGTCGTCCGACTTGCCCAGGTCGTAGAGCGCCTCGGCCTTGGCCATGTAGGCGAAGGGCACGTAGCGCGACTCGGGGGCCTTCTGGATCAGCCTGTCCGCCGCCTTGACCACCTCGGCCAGCTCGCCCACGATGCCGTTCAGCTCGACCAGCCGATGCATGGCGTAGGCCGGCGCCCAGGGGTAGAGGCGCTGCTCCTTGCCCTCGGACTGCTGCACGTACTGCTCGAGATCAGCGATCGCCTCGAAGTACCCGTCGTCCACCAGGCGCGACTCGGCGATGTCCACGAGCTCGGGCATCTTGCTGAACTCGATCGACAGGATGTCGTCGGCGTCCACCTCGCCCTGGTCGTTGCCGTCCTTGTAGGTGACGGACTTGAGCCCCTCGTTGACGATCTTGATGTCCTTCTTGGACTTGCCGTTCACCAGATAGATGGTGTCGGCCGTCGCGCTGGAGGCGAGCGCGGGGAGGAGCAGGCAGGCGAGGATGGATTCGGAGCGCATGGCGGCCTTCTGGGTTTCGCGGAGCCCGGCCCTACCGATGTAGGTCAGGCGGGTAACCCCCCGTGTCGCATCCCGGCGGGGGGATCCGGGGGGGTCGAGGCCCGCTTGGGGGGCGAAGAGGATACGGGGCCCTCGGGAGGGGCGTCAACGCGTCCAGGTCTGACGGCGCAGGAACGGGGTCCGTGGCCCGCTTCGACCCGGCCCAGGGCCCAGGGGCTCGGCGAGTCCGCTCAGCCCACGACCATGGCGGCCGCCAGCTCGTCGCGCAGGC
>JAJFFA010000516.1 GCA_021776885.1 Planctomycetota bacterium | reverse complement strand
CTGGGAGCAGGCCGGCGACACCGCGCACATCCCCTCCCCCGTGGCCTACGACGGAGTGCTCTACAGCCTCAAGTCGAACGCCGGCATGATCTCGGCCTTCGATACCCGCTCGGGCGAGCGCCTCTACGGACCCGAGCGCCTGTCCGACCTGGCCGACGTCTACGCCTCGATGGTCGCCGCCGACGGGCGCCTGTTCCTCGTCGGTCGCGACGGCACCACCGAGGTCGTCCTGGCCGGCCCCCAGCCCGAGACCCTGGCCGTGAACTACCTCGACGACCAGTTCGACGCCTCGCCGGCCATCGCCGACGACGAGCTCTACCTGCGCGGCCGCGCCTGGCTGTACTGCATCGCCGAAGACTGAGGATCGAAAACGAGAAAGCGAGGGACGCCCGGCGCCGGGTGTCGCTCCTCTGCCCTGGGCCGCAGCGCGCGGCCTTCCCACTCCGTCTGGCAGAGGAGCCCCCATGCGTCTCTCGTCCCCCTCCTTCCTGGCCGCTGGCCTGACCGCCGGCCTGGCCCTGGCCACCCCCGGGCTGGCCGCTGACATCCACGTCCCGGCCGACGCGCCCAACCTGTCCCGCGCGATCCAGCTCGCGCAGCCCGGCGACACGGTGATCGTCGCCGACGGCGTCTGGAGCGGCAACGCCAACCGCGACCTGGACTTCGGTGGCAAGGACATCGTCGTGCGCAGCGCCAACGGCGCCGCCCACTGCATCATCGACTGCGAGGCGGACTACAGCGACCCGCACCGCGCCTTCCTGTTCCAGTCGGGCGAGACGCGCGCCGCGGTGGTGCAGGGTTTCACGATCCGGCGTGGCTCCACCGAGCAGGGCGCGATTGCGGACCAGTTCAACGGCGGCGGCATCCTGATTCGCGCCAGCAGCCCGCAGATCCTGGACTGCGTCTTCGAGAACAACCT
Organism: Planctomycetota bacterium; assembly: GCA_021776885.1. GTDB lineage: Bacteria > Planctomycetota > UBA1135 > UBA1135 > JAJFFA01. Next base: position 2,669 of record JAJFFA010000516.1, on the reverse strand, counting down.
GGCCGGCTGCTGGGGCGGTGCCGTGTACGCCAGCGACCACGCGCGCCCACTGATCGCGCGTTCGATGTTCATCGGCAACCACGCCGATGACGACGGCGGCGGCTTCTTCGCCTGGAACCAGGCCGAGCCGGTGATCGTGCGCTCGGTGTTCATCGACAACAGCGCGCGGGTCACGGGCGGCGCCATCACCGCCTTCGACACGACGCTGATGCTGCAGAACATCACCGTGGTCGGAAACGAGGCCCCCCACGGCGCCGGCCTGCTGATCTACCAGGGCACGACCCTGCGCGACTCGATCGTGTGGGACAACCTCGGCGACCTCGACCAGATCCAGGGCTCGGGCGCCGTCGTCGAGAACAGCATCGTCATGGGCGGCTTCGTCGGCCCGGGCAACCGCGACGTCGACCCGCTCCTCGCCGCGGACCGCATGCACCTGCGCGCCGCGTCCCCCGCCGTGGGCACGGGACTGGGCACGCCCCTCGCACTGCGCCACACCGACTTCGAGGGTGAGCCGATCCTCGCTGGCGTCGACCTGGGCGCCGACGAACTGACCCCGCGCGCCAAGGACGGCAGCGTGTTCACTCCCCCCCCGAGCAACGGACGTTGAGACCGGGGCTGGCAGGACGTGGTGAGACTCATTCCGCCCAAGAACGGAAGCCGTCGCACCACGGCCTGCCTGCAGGAGCCCCAGCTCGACGGTGCGCGCTTCAAGAGCCACGCGCACCACCGTCGCGGCCGGTCGTCGCCCTCACGGGGGGCGGCCGGCGTCTCCCGTTCCTTCCCGATCTCCCGCACCCCCCACAGGCTCATGATCACTCCCCTCCTGTTCGCTCTTCTCGCCCTCTCCCAGGCACCCCAGGCGGCGGCCGAGCCGGGCGTCGCACCCGGCCGCTGGGTTCCCTTCGGGCCCGGCGGCGGCGTGGTCCGCAGCGCCAGTGTCAGCAGCGGCCCAGGGGGACCACGCTGGGTCCTCGGCACCCGCGGCGGGGGCGTGTTCGAGTCGTCCGGCGACGGCTGGCGCGCCGAACAGGGCCTTGCGGGAATCGACGTCGCCGAGCTCGCCGGTCAACCGGCGGGGCAGGGCGCGGTCCTGCTCGCCGCCACCTCGACTGGTGTCTGGCGCCGTACGACCCCGGGCAGCCCCTGGCAGTGCACCCTGCAGCCGAGCCTGGCGAACGGCACGCCCCTGGCCTTCGCCGACGTCGCCTGGGACAGCGCGTCCCCGGGCGTCGTCTGGGCCGGAGTCGGCGCCTTCCGCACCAGCGAGGCCGCAAGCAACGGCGGCGACCCGGGCGGTGCCTTCGCCCACGTCTGGCGCAGCAGCGCGGCGGGAGCCGCGGGGTCCTGGAGCGCCGTGCCCGGCCCCCTCGACACCCACGCGGTCCACAGCCTGGCCCCCGCCACCGGCGGCGTGTTCGTCTCCTCCACCCTGGGGGTTTGGCGCGCCACCGCGCTGCCCGGCTCCAGCGGCACCTGGCACTGGGAGCCCCGCAGCGGCAACGGCTACGAGCGCCTGCCCCACCGCGACGCCCGCGAGCTGACCTTCGACGTCACCCGCGGCCGGCTGTGGGTCGTGGTCGACAGCCACTGGGACGAGTCGATCACGAGCAGCGCCTTCAGCATCTACGACTACCCGGCCGGCTTCGGAGGCGGCGTGTGGCTGTCGGCGGACGAGGGCGCCACCTGGGCCCCCACCGCCCACGCGGACTGGGTCGAGGGGCTGTTCCTCGAGGACGGCTTCTTCGCCGCCGGGCGCGCCTTCCCCAAGAACGCCCGCCGCCTCGCCCTGGACGCGGGCAGCGGCGACGTCTTCCTGGCCCTCACCTGGGGCGCGCCCTCGAATGCGGGCGTATGGCGTGGGCGCCACGTGAACGGGGACGTCACCTGGCAGCGCATGACCCACGCGGCCCCGGACGGCGGCAACGTGCAAGCCGCGGGCGGGCCCAACGCCCTGGGTGCGATCGACGCCCTGGTCTTCGACGCCCAGAGCGGCGACGTGCTCTTCAGCAGCGCGCGCGGCGCCTGGCGCTGCCCCGGCGGCGACTGCTCGGCCGGGGCGAGCCAGCCCGGGTGGGAAGCCCTGCACTCGCGCCCCGGCCCGGGCTCCGGCACGGGCCAGAGTCGCGGCCTCGACGCCCTGAGCGCCATGGACCTGGCAAGCAGCGCAGGGGGCGTGCAGCTGCTCGCCAGCCTCGAGCACGGCCTCGCGCGCAGTGACGACGGCGGGCGTTCCTGGCGCTCGGGCATCAGTCCGCCGAGCGAGCTCGGTGCATCGGGACCGCGCGGCGCCCGACGCGTCTGGGTCGCGCCCGACGGCTCCTCGACCCTGGCCCTGTTCGACGGCGTCGAGGGCCCGTCGCTCTTCGCCAGCACCGGCGTGGCCCAGGCGTCCTCCACCTGGAGCGCGGCCCACCCGGGGCCTGGCGTGCGCGACCTGTGCTACCTCGACCCCGCGTCGGTGCTCGTCGCCACCGAGGGCGGCGTCTTCCTCGGGCTGCGCACCACCGGGCAGGGCTGGCTGTTCGAGCGCGCGGAAGCGGGCCTCAGCCCGGGCGTCCCGGCCTCCCTCGTGCGCAGCGACCCGGCGGGCGGCGGTGCCGCCCTCCTGGCTTGCGTCGACGGGGTCTTCCGGCGCGCCGATCCTGCGGCGGCCTGGATTCCGGCCCTGG
>JAJFFA010000515.1 GCA_021776885.1 Planctomycetota bacterium | reverse complement strand
TCGAGCGCGAGCCCGACCTCTCCCTCGCCCTCAAGAAGGTCAACCGCGACCTGGCCAGCGATGTGCGCCGGGGCATGTACGTCACGGCCATGGTGGTCAGCGTCTCCCCGGGCGCCGACTCGGTCACGGTCGCCTGTGCCGGACACAAGATCCCGGCGGTGCGTTACCACGCGACGGACAAGAAGGTCTATGTGGTGCAACCCGAGGGGATCGCCCTGGGGTTCGACAAGGGGCCCGTGTTCGACACGCGGCTCGAGATCAAACGCATCGAGATCCAGCCCGGCGACCGCATCGTGCTGGCGGGAACCGGTGCCGTGCGAGTGGTGAACCCGGACGGCGAGGAGCTGGGCGAGAAGGCCTTCTACCGCGGTGTCGCCCGGGCCGTCGCCCCGCCCGGTGCGAGTCCCGATCAGATGCTGCAGCGCCTGACCGAGACGATCCACGAGCACGCCGCGGGCGAGCCGCTACCCGCGGACATCTCGCTCCTGGTCCTATCTCGCAACGCCTAGAGCGCCACCCCGACGAACCCGTGCAGATCGCCGAGTTTCAGAAGCTGATCGAAGCCATCTACTTCGAGCGTGACTCCGCCCGGGGACTCGCGGGCACCCACATGTGGTTCTGTGAGGAGGTCGGCGAGCTGACCCGCGCCCTGCGCCGCGGCCAGACCGAGGAGCTCGAGGGCGAGTTCGCGGACGTCTTCGCCTGGCTCTCGACCCTGGCCTCCATCGCCGGCATCGACCTGACCGAGGCCGTTCGCAAGAAGTACGGAGAGGGCTGTCCGCGCTGCGCGTCGACGCCCTGCGCCTGCGCGTGACCGGGATCGGGCAGGGCGTGGGAGGGTGAGCAGCCGGGGACGCAGGAGCGCGCAGGCCGCCGAAGGCCTGCTCTTTCCGATCGACGAGCCGCAGCCCGAGCCGCCGCCGGCCCCGCGCTGGCAGCGCTACGCGCAGGTGGCCATCGACCGCCCCCTGCACTGCGAGTTCACCTACGGCGTGCCCCCCGAGCTCGAGTCCAGGGTCTCGGCGGGGGTGCGCGTCGCCGTGCCCTTCGCCGGCAAGCGCCTGGTGGCGGTGGTCGTCGGGACGCAGGACAAGACGGACATCGACGCGCGACGGATCAAGCCCGTGGCGGACGTGCTCGATCCCGAGCCCGTGGTCGGACCCGAGCTCCTGTCCCTGACGCAATGGATGGCCGAGCGCTACGCCTGCTCCTGGGGCGAGGCTCTGGCTGCCGTGCTGCCCGCCGCACTGAAGCGCGAGACCCGGCGCCGACGGGTGACCTTCGCCCGCGCCGCGCCCGGAGTCGGAGACGATCCGACGCTCCTGGCCGCCCTGGCGGAGGAGTCGCCCAAGCGCCATCGCCTGCTGCGCACCCTGCTGCAGGTCGCCGCGCCGGTCGAGCTCGGACCCCTGCTGAGGCGACTGAACCTGTCGGACTCGCCGGCCAAGACCCTGGCGCGTGCCGGCCTGGTGGTGCTCGAGCAGCGCGAGCTGGAGAGCGACGAGCTCCTGGCGGCCGCGCCGACGGGCAAGCTGCGTCCCGAGACCCTGCTGCCGGCCCAGGCGGCGGCGGTCGAGGCCATCGGCGCGGGGCTCGAGCGTGGGAAGGGCGAGGCCTTCTTGTTGTACGGCGTGACCGGCAGCGGGAAGACCGAGGTCTACCTGCGCGTGATCGAGCAGGCCCTCTCCCGTGGGCTGGGTGCGATCGTGCTGGTGCCCGAGATCGCGCTGACACCCCAGACCGTCGGCTGGTTCCGCTCGCGCTTCGATGCGGTGGCCGTGTTGCACAGCAAGATGAGCGATGTCCAGCGCCTCGACGCCTGGCGCAAGCTGGCGCGGGGTGAGGCGCGGGTCGTGGTGGGGGCGCGCTCGGCGCTCTTCGCCCCGCTCCCCAAGCTGGGCGTGATCGTGGTCGACGAGGAGCACGAGCCTTCGTTCAAGCAGGGCAGCGTGCCGCGCTACCACGCCCGGGACGTCGCCATCGCCCGGGCGCGCACCTCGGGCGCGGTCTGCATCCTCGGCTCGGCCACGCCCTCCCTCGAGTCCTGGCGCGCCGCGGCCGAAGGTCGGCTGGCGCGCGTGGACCTGCCCGGCCGGGTGCACGGCGGAGCCTTGCCGCCGGTGGAGATCGTCGACATGCACGGCGAGAAGAAGACGGGCCGCGGCTTCCTGGCCTTCTCGCGGCGCCTGACGGGGTTGCTCGAGCGCACCCTGCAGCGCGGTGAGCAGGCGATCCTGTTCCAGAACCGGCGCGGCTTCGCCCCGGTCCTGTGGTGCAAGGAGTGTGGCGAGACCGTGCGCTGCAAGGACTGCGACGTGTCGCTGACCTTCCACCGCGACATCCAGCGCGCCGTCTGCCACGCCTGCTGCGACGAGATCGTCCCGCCCCGTGCCTGCCCCGCGTGCACGGCCCCCGGCCTACGCTTCCTGGGGCTCGGCTCGGAGCGAGTGGAGGAGGCTCTGCGTGCCCTGCTCCCGGACGCGCGGGTGCGGCGCATGGACTCGGACACCATGCTGCGCCGCGAGGACTACGAGGAGACCCTGGCGGCGTTTGGCGCGGGCGACGTGGACGTCCTGATCGGCACGCAGATGATCGCCAAGGGGCTCGACTTCCCGCGCGTGACCCTGGTCGGCATCGTCTCGGCGGACGCCGGGCTGCACCACCCCGACTTCCGCGCCGCGGAGCGCACCTTCCAGTTGATCAGTCAGGTTGCGGGACGCGCCGGTCGCGGCGAGCTGGAGGGGCGCATCGTGGTTCAGACCATGGCGCCCGAGCACCCCGCGATCGTCGCCGCTGCGCGCCACGAGTACGAGCGCTTCGCCACCTGGGAGCTCGGTCTGCGCCGCGAGCTGGGCTACCCACCCTTCGCGCGCCTGATCCGGGTCGTCATCGAGGACGACGAGCTGCCCAAGGTGGAACAGGTCGCCACCGAGATCGCCGCAGCTCTGCGCAACGAGCTGGAGGGCAGCGCCACCCAGGTCCTGGGGCCCGCCCCGGCGCCGATGGCCAAGGTCCGCGGCCGCCACCGCCATCACCTGCTGGTCAAGGTGCCCGAGGGGGAAGAACTGGGCCCCCCGCGCTCGCTCCTGGTGCGCATGGCCGGCCAGCACACGCGCCCCCGGGTCTCGGTCGACGTCGACCCTGTCTCGATGCTCTAGCGCGCGGCGACGCCGTCGCGCACCATTTCGCGGAAGCGCTGGAAGAGGTGCGCGGAGTCGAGGGGGCCGGGGGCGGCTTCGGGGTGGTACTGGACGCTGAAGACCGAGGCGCGCTTGTGGCGGAGGCCCTCGACCGTCATGTCGTTGAGGTTGACGTGGGTCAGCTCCGTGTCGGCCGGGAGGCTGCCCTCGTCCACGGCGAAGGAGTGGTTCTGGCTCGTGATCT
>JAJFFA010000514.1 GCA_021776885.1 Planctomycetota bacterium | reverse complement strand
CCCGCCGATCTGGCGCTCGACCCGCGGCAGCTTGAGGGCGACGCACTCGGCGTGCAGGACGGGTTCGACGCCGGGAGCGCACGTCACGAAGAAGGTGGAGCGGGGGGACAAGCTGCGGATTGTAGGCACTAGACTGCGCCACATGCAGGCTGAGAAGGAAGAGAGCGGCGCAGGGCCCAACCCGGGGCCTGGGCGCTGGGTCGGGTGGGCCCTGCTGCTGCTCCTGGTCCTGGGCTCGGCCTTCCTGCGCGCCCACGCCGCCCTGGGCGACCGGGGCTTCGACGGCGAGGACCCGGTGGGCTTGCTGCGCAGCGATCCGGGGCTCCTGTACTACATCACGGAGCGCATCGTCGACGCGGGCGGGGGCGTGCCCGCCGACTTCCGCGCGGACCCCAACGTGACCTGGCCCACGGCGGCGGACCTGCCGGCCATGTTCACCGTCGGGCAGGAGTTCCTCGTGGCCTGGGCCTACCTGGCCTTCGGGGGCGAGATGCCCCTGCACCGCTTCTGCGTGCTGTTCTTCGCCCTGCTCGCCGCCGCGAGCGCCGTGGGCCTCTACGGACTGGCCCTCGAGCTGACGCGCCGCGTGCCCCTGGCCCTGCTGGCGGCGTTCGTGTTCCTCTCGATCCCCCTGGCCTACCGCACCACGGGCTTCGTGCTGATCCGCGAGGACCTGGCCCTGCCCGCCTTCAGCCTGCACCTGTGGCTCGCGGCCCGCGCGGCGCGGGTGCGCAGCGCGGGGGCCTGGCTCGGCGCCGGGGCGGCCCTGGTCGTCGCCGTCTCGACCTGGCATGCGATGGGTTTCGTCGTGGCCCTCGAGGCCGCGGCCCTGGCGCTCTACCTCGCGCGCCGCGGCGAGTCCCCCTTCGAGCTGCCGCGGGCCTGGCTGCTGCCGGCCTTGCTGCTGGTCGCGTCGCTCAGCGTGCCGGTGCTGGTGGCCAAGCGCTTCGCCCTCTCCCTGCCGATGCAGCTGATCGGCGCCCTGCTCGTGGTCGGCCTCGCCAGGCGCCGCAGGCCGGACCTGACCCATGGCCGCCAGCTGGCCCTCCTGGGCGCGGCCTTCGCCGCCCTGCTGCTCCTGTCCCTGGGCCTGGGTCGCGCCCTCGGGGACGAGGGCGACTACGGTCACGTCTTCCGCTTCATGCTCGCCAAGCTCTCGAACCTGGGTCAGCGGCCCGACGATCCGAGCGCCCTGCCCTTCGACGCGCGGCTGCTGTGGCAGGGCCCCTTCGGCACGGCGACCTGGCGCGACTTCAGCATGGGCCTGACCCTCGGCCTCTTGTGCTTCCTCGCCGCCGCGCCCCGCGCCCTGCGCGGCTGGCTGCGGGGCGAGGGCGACCCCGGCCTCCTGCTGCTCTTCGCCTTCGCTGCCCTGGGGCTGGTCGTCGGCTGGATGGTGCGCCGCACCCTGGTCCTGCCGGCCATGCTCACGCCGCTGCTGGCCGTGGTCTGGATCGCCCGCAGCGCGCCGGGTCGACAGGGGCCGGCGAGCCTGGTCCTGGCGCTGCTGGCCAGCGCCCAGCTGGCGTTCACGGCCTACAGCCTGACGACCCAGCCGATCGCCTGGTACCTGCCGCCCCAGGACTACCTCACGGACAAGAGCTCGAAGCGCGAGCCGATCGACTGGCGCATCCGCCAGAAGGAGATCGCGCACATGATCGACTTCATCGCGCGCGAGGTGCCCGCGGGCGAGGCGATCGCAGGGGACTTCGTGGTCTCCACCGCCGTCCTGGCCCACACCGGGCACCCGATCGTGCTGCAGCCCAAGTACGAGACCACCGACTCGCGCCGCCGCATCCAGGCCTTCTACGAGACCTTCCTCTTCGGCACCCCCGCGGACCTGGCGGCGCTGCTCGACGGCTGGGACACGCGATACCTCCTGGTGGACCGCGAGGCGCTCTGGGGCGGGCGCTACATCGGCGGCATCCCCTACAGCCAGCCGGTCCCGACCCGCGGGACCCCGGCCTACCACGCGGTCGGCGACCGCCCCGACCTGCTGCACAACCTGCCCGGATTCGAGTTCCTTTTCCGCACCCCCTTCAGCGGGCCCGGCCACCTGCGGCTGTACCGCCGCAGCGACTGACGAGCGCGCTGGGCGCGCTTGCCCTACCATCGGTGCTTCGATCCCCGCGGCCCCCCCCGCGCCACCCGGAGCCCGCCATGCACCGTCTCTGCCGCGCCCTGCTCGCCCTCTCCATCCCCGCCCTCTCGATCGCCCCCGCCCGGGCCCAGGGTGCCGATGCCTGCGTTGCCGCCAGCTCCATCGCCGGGGACGGACTCTTCGCCTTCGACAACTCGAGCGCCACCCGCGACGGTGCGGGCGACCCCCTGTGCACGACGGGCGCCGGCGATCAGATGGACGCCGACGTCTGGTTCCGCTGGAGCGCCGCGTCGAGCGGCAACGTCGTGGTCGAGACCTGCGCCCTGACGACGGTCGACACGATGCTCGCGGCCTACGCGGCCTCCGCCTGTCCCACGGGCGCCGCCCTCGACTGCACCGACGACGACTGTGGCACCCAGTCGCGCATCCAGTTCCAGGCCATGGCGGGTGAGGTCTTCCTGCTGCGACTCGGGACGTTCCCGGGCGCGCCGGGCGGCGTGGGCCAGTTCCGCATCCAGACCACTCTGCCCCCGGCCGGCGACGACTGTGCGGGCGCGGTCCTGATCGCGGGCGAGGGCACCTTCTCCTGGGACAACACGGGCGCCACCACCGACGGCGTCGCCGACGGCCTGTGCACGTCCCGCGGCGGGCAGATCACCAACGACGTGTGGTTCGACTGGACCCCCGACTTCGATGGCATGGCGACGGTGAGCACCTGCAATCTGACCGGCATCGACTCGGAGCTGGCCGCCTACGACGGCGGCTTCTGCCCCCCCGGTCCGGCCCTGGCCTGCAACGACGACACCTGCGGCCTGCAGTCGCGCATCCAGTTCAGCGTGGTCTCCGGCGGGACCTACCTGATCCGCGTCGGCAACTTCCCGAACTCGGCCGCGGGCACGGGCGCGATCGAGATCGCCGAGAACGACCAGCCCTGGGACTGCGCCGCGCCGCCCGTCGGGACGGACATCCTGGTGGCCAACCTGACGGACGTGCGCCGCTGGGGCACGGTCGGCTCGATCACCGGCTACTCCATCGGCGCCACCGCCTGCAACGTCGGCGACGCGGAGATGCCCTGGGAGGGTCCCACCAACCGCCACCCGGTCATCACCCAGAACCTGTACCGCTACGACGGCCGCTCCCTGGAGCAGATCGGCCTGGCCTGGATCAAGCACGGCTTCGGCTCGGCCACCGAGAACCTCTGCTGCACCTGCCAGAACCCGGGCAACAGCCAGATCATGGGGGTCGGCTGCGCGGACACCTACGGCTCGTCGACCAACGGCTCCCAGGGCGGCTTCAACGGCGTCGGCGGCATGGGCCGCCACTCCGACATCGATCCCGAGACGGCCAGCTTCCCCTTCCCCTACCCGACCCAGGGTCAGACCGGGGACGACATCTACAAGCGCCTGCAGGTCGCCAACGCCGACCTCGACCCGGCCCTGAACCCGGGCGCGCGCTACTTCGCCGAGATGCAGTACGTGGCCCCGGAGGACGCCCTCGCCGGCCACGACAACAACAACGCCAGCCACGAGGAGGTCGTCGTGGGCGGCCTGAGCGGCGGCGGGTACGACCTCGGCCTGCCGGGCCTGACGCGCATCGGCGAGCCGGCGCTCTTCGCCTGGCAGCGCCTCGACCCCGGCGTCCAGATCGAGACCGTCGACGTCCCCGGCGGCGGGCGCCTGTTCGTGGCCAGCCGCGGCACGGACAACGGCGACGGCACCTGGCACTACGAGTACGCGCTCTACAACCTGAACGACGCCCGCGGAGTCGGCGGCTTCCTCGTCAACTTCGGCGGCGGAACCCAGCTCGCGAACTTCGACTTCCGTGGCCCGCGCTTCCACTCGAGCGAGGTCTACGACGACACGCCCTGGACGCGCATGCTCAACGCGGGCAGCGTCTCCTGGCGCACCGTGCCCTTCGGCGCCAACCCGGACGCCAGCGCCGTGCGCTGGTCCCACACCTACAACTTCGGCTTCGACGCCGACGCGCCCCCGGTGGACGCCAACGTGCGCGTCGAGCTCTTCGCCCCGGGCAATCCGGACCACCTGATCGTCGACGCGGTGGTCCCCGGCCTGCCCTGCGGCACCCTGAACTACTGCTTCGTCAGCCCGAACAGCGTCGGCCCGGGCGCCATCATCGGAGCGAGCGGCTCGACCAGCGTCGCCGCCAACGACCTGGTGCTGGAGGTCAGCGGCGGCCCGCCCGGCCGACCGGGCCTGTTCTTCTACGGCTCGATCGCCGCGGGCGCCGTGTTCGGGGACGGGGTGCGCTGTGTCGCGGGGGGAACGTTCCGGCTCTATCCGATCGTGTTCATGGACGCTGCGGGCACGGCCAGCCACGCCCTGGACCTGACCTCGCCACCGAACGCGGCGGGAACGATCGAGTCGTCGGACGCGTGGTTCTTCCAGTTCTGGTACCGCGACCCGGGCGGGCCGGGGGGGAGTGGGTTCAATTTGTCGGACGGGTTGAGGGGGGCGTTTTGTCCTTGAAGGGGTGAAGGGGAGAGGGAGCGTGGACGGGGCGGAGGAGTGAGGGGTGCGGGGCGGAGGAGGGTGGCGGTTGCCGGGGTCCCGGACCGCTGGGCACACGCCTCGCCGGGGCGGGCTTCGCCCGCTTTCGGCTCGAG
>JAJFFA010000513.1 GCA_021776885.1 Planctomycetota bacterium | reverse complement strand
TCGGCCCGTAGAAGAACAGCCCGGGCCCGCCCGGGCGACTGCCGGAGACGTTCAGGCTCAGGTCGTTGTTCTGGATCTGCGCCGTGCCCTGCGTGCCAATGAAGGCCGGGGCGCCAGTCGAGTTCGGGGCAGCGGCGCAGTAGTTGTCGCCTGGACCTCCGTCCGACAGCACGAAGCCGTCGACGTGGGCCCAGGAGTTCGACCCGGCCTCGCGCACCCAGAGCTGGGTGGCGGCGCTGGCGGCGACGAAGGACGTCTCGAACTCGAACCACTGGTCGAGACCCGGCACGCTGGCGCTGATCAGCGTCGTTCCCTGCGTGCCGGGCTGGTCCGACACGCCGACGTCGAGGACGCCGAGCGGGGAGCCGAAGTCCGAGACGTACTGGAGCCAGAAGCGCAGGTGGTACGTTTGCCCGGGCACCAGCGCCTGGGTGAGCGGGAGCGTGAAGGCGTCGAAGGTGGTGTTCGAGATCGTGTGCAGCGCGACCTTGGCCGGACCCTCGACCCCCGCCCGGCCGAAGCAACCGCCCGGATCGAAGTAGGCGTCGAGCTCCTGGGCCGTGCCATACGCCGTGGCGCCGGCGATGGCGGCGTCGAACTCGAAGTTCGAGAGGTTGCTCCGGCACGGCGAGCCCGTGTTGTTCTCGAAGTCACCGTTCGAGACCAGGTTGTTTCCGGCCTGCGGGAGCGGGGCAAGGGCGACGAGGAACAAGGTCGCGAGCGAGCGTCTCTGCATCGCCCCAAGCTAGCACGGCGGTACCGAACCGGGCAGATCAGCGACACTCGATCCGCGGATTCCTTGCTAGGCTGACTCCCCGCCGCGCCTGGCAGCGCGCTGCGATGCGGTCGCCGTTGACGACCTCGTCCAGCACCAGCAGGGGCGGCCCACGCGATCCGGAGGATCCGCCATGCTGCACGCGCTCGTTCTTGCGCTTCCGCTCTTCGTCTGTGCCGTCCCGCGCCCCGCTGGGGAGGGCGGCGTGCGCTTCGACGTCGCCGAGACGATCCTCTGGTCGGGGCACACGGCCGTGCTCGGCTTCGAGCTCGACGCGCCGACCGTCGAAGACCTGCGGCCCGCGGTGCGGCTCGAGCCCGAAGGCGTGGTCGCCCTCTCGCGCGAGGCCCTCGTCGCCGCGGGCGAGCGTCGTGGCAGCCTGCGCCTCGTCGCCCTGCGCGAGGGCACGGCGCAGGTCTCGGTGGGGGACGCGACCCTCGCGATCGTCGTGCGCCCGAGCGTATCGGCATCGCGGTTGCGGCGCGCTGAGCCCGAGATCGTGGCCCCCGTCGAGGGCGCCGTCGTGTGGGGCACGTTCACGGTCGGCGTCGAGGTGTCCTCCCTCGCGGACGACGCGCTCACCTTCGAGCTCAGCCTGGCGGGCGAAACCCTCGCAGCGACAGCCCGCGCGATCCCGGCCTCCGGCCCCGTGCAGCGCGCACGCTTCGACGTCGACGCCAGCACGCTGCCGCCCGGGCAGACGCGGCTCGAGGTCAGCGCGCGCAGCGCGGACGGCACCCTGCGCCGCGCGACGCGCGTCATCACGGTCGCGCATCCCGCCCCGGGTGCCGTGATCACGGGCGAGTGCGAGGACAGCGTTGGCCTCGAGCGCCCCGCCGCCTTCGGCGCCCGCGTCCCCCGTCTGGGCGCCGACGCCGACGCGTCGGGTGGGCGCTTCGTCACCCAGCCGCGGCCCAATCCGCAGTGGCTGGTGCCCGTCGAGGTTCCAGCCAGCGGCCTCTACCAATGGATGCTCGTCGCCCGCGGCGACCCCGCGGGCGGAGCCTTCCCGTCCCTCGCGACCAGCGTCGATACGCCCGCGCCGGCACGTGGCGCGGCGCGCCTCGTCGACGCGGCCTGGCAGCGCCTGCCCGCCGGTCCGCCCCTCGCCCTGGAGCAGGGCGCGCGCGTGCTCGGCGTGCGCTTCGCCAACGAGCTCGACGTCGGGCCGCGCTGCGACCGCGCCCTGTTCCTCGACCGCTGGGAGCTGCTGCGGGTCGACGACCTCGTCCGGGCCGAACCCGGCGGCGCGGCGGCCGGGGCCCTGTGGGTCGCCTTCGAGGAGGCCTTCGACGGCCGTGTCCTGAACGGCCGTCACGAGCTGATCGGCGCCTGCAACTGGAGCGGCCCCGCGGACTCGGCGGCGCCGCGGGTCGAGCTGCTCGTCGACGGCGAGGTCTTCGCGGCGCAGCAGTCCGCGCGACCTGTCTTCTTCCTCGACCGAGCGCACTTCAGCGCCGGCGAGCACAGTCTGGCGCTGCACGCGCACCTGCCCGACGGCCGTGACGCGGAGACGCCGCTGCAGCGCATCCTCGTTCCGGGACCCGTCGCCCCGGCGACGGCCCGCGACGTGTGGCGCTACGACGTGCTCGACGAGCGCTGGGACGACGCCCTGCGCGCCGTGCTCGACGGTCAGGGCGAGGAGCCGCGCCAGCGCGTCGCGCGCCCCGGCGAGGCCGTCGAGTCGTGGCTCTCCCTGCCCGCTGAGCTCGAGGGGGACTTCGAGGTCTTGCTCGAGGCGCGCGGGCCGGGGGCGGACGCCGTGGCCCGGGCCGAGGTCCGGCTCGAGCCCGGGGAGCCCGGGGAGCCCGGGGAGACGCTCACCACCGACGTGCAGCACTGGTGGTCCTGGCGTCCCATGGGACGCATCACCCTCGCGACGGGGGCGAAGCGCCTGGCCCTCGCGCT
>JAJFFA010000512.1 GCA_021776885.1 Planctomycetota bacterium | reverse complement strand
GCAGGGCCTCCAGGGCCGGCGGATAGACCTGGCCCAGCCTGAGCCAGCTCGACAGGAGGAACGAGCGGCGCACGCCGCCGTAGCCGCGCCCGTGCTCGAGGCCGTGCTCGAAGCACCAGACGTACTCGGCCGCAGCTTCCGCGTAGCGCTCGCGGCGGGTCAGCTCGTCACCCCGGCGCGCGCGCAGGCTCGGGTCGTTCGGGGATTCGCGCAGCTCCGTCTCGAGGCGCTCGAGCTCGGTGATGCCCTTCACGGCCCCCTCGGCGCGAACGAGGAAGGTCTTCGCGTCCAGGTACCCGAGCAGGCGCCCGCGCTCGCTGCCGTCGGGCTCGATGAAGAGCAGCGTCGGGTAGGCGCCGACCTTGTAGCGCCTGGCCAGCTCGCGCTCTTTCTCCGCGTCGATCTTGAGCGCCACGGTGCGGGTCGTGAGCCAGGCCTGCACCGCCTCGTCCTTCCAGGTGGTCTTGTCGAGCTTCTTGCAGGGCCCGCACCAGGTGGTGAAGAAGTCGACGAAGACCAGCTTGTCCTGCTTGCGCGCCAGCTCCTGGGCTGCGGCGAAGGAGAGCGTCTGGAAGGGGCCGTCGGCGGCGGGGGCGGGAGCGGCGGTGGGGGCCGGGGCGCTCCCGAAGACGAGGGCCGAGAGCACGGGGAGCACGGCGAGCGCGGCGGTGAGTTTCATGCCGTGCAGTGATAACCCCGCGCGCGGTGAGCCGTCCAGGCCGGCGCGCTTTCGACGTCCGTCAGGCGTCCCCGAAGGGCGCATCGATGGACGGGCTGGGCTGGGTGAACCAGCGCGCGCCGTCCGCGGTGACGTGGAAGTGGTCCTCGAGGCGGATGCCGAACTCGCCGGGCACGCAGATCATCGGCTCGTTGCTGAAGCACATGCCCGCGGCCAGGGGCGTCGTGTCGCTGGCCACCAGGTACGGGCCCTCGTGGATGTCGAGGCCGATGCCATGTCCGGTGCGGTGCGGCAGGCCGGGCAGGGAGTAGCCCGGACCCAGCCCCGCGCTCTCGATCACGTGGCGCGCGGCGCGGTCGACGTCGGCGCAGGGGGTGCCCGGGCGCGCGGCGGCGAAGGCCGCGGCCTGGGCCGCGTGCTCGATGTCCCAGATCTCGCGCTGGCGCGCGCTGGGCGGGCCGAAGACGTAGCTGCGCGTGATGTCCGAGTGGTAGCCGGAGAGGATGCAGCCGGTGTCGATCAGCACCACGTCGCCCGCGCGCAGGTCGCGCGGCGACTGGACGCCGTGGGGGATGGCGCTGTCCTCGCCGAAGAGGACGATGCAGAAGCTCGAGCCGGCCGGCGCGCCGAGGGCGCGGTGACCGGCGTCGATGAAGGCGGTCACCTCGGCCACGCTGATCCCCTCGCGCAGGATGCGCGCGGCGCTGCGCTGCACCTCGAGGGTGCGGTCCTTGGCGCTCTGCAACAGGGCCAGCTCGGCGGGCGACTTGCAGGCGCGGCAGCCGCGGGTGACGCCGGTCGCGTCGACCAGCTCGAAGTCGGGCAGCGCCTGGCGCAGGCCGTCGAAGTGGAAGAAGGGCGTGGCCTCGTCGATGCCCAGGCGCCCGGCGCGCAGGTCGCGGGCGTGCAGCTCTCGGGCGACGAGGGCGTAGGGGCTCTCGTGCTCCTCCCAGCCGTAGAGCTCGCCCGCGGTCACCAGGTGCGAGCGCAGGGTGCCGTCCTCGAACACCGGGGCGACGTAGAACAGCTCGCCCTGGGCCGGGAGCAGGGCGGCGACCATGCGCTCGCTGGCCCACCAGCGCAGGCCGCTGAAGTAGTAGAGGTTCGTGCCGCCGTGCAGGTAGAGGGCGTCGATGCCCTGCTCGCGCATCAGGCGCTGGGCGCGGGCCAGGCGCGCGGGGATCTCGCCTTGGGGCGCGGGGGGGATGGGGGCCAGGCGCTGGGCCAGGCGTGTCAGGCGCTCGAGCTCGGCGCTGGCGCTGGATCCGCCGATGGCGCGGGCGGCAGTGGGGTCGGTACTCATGCTGGCGCCCACTTTCGCCTATTGCGCGCGCTTCGGCACGCGGGATTCGCGCGCCGGGTCAGGGCAGGTACTCGACGTGCACGGCCTCGGTGGTGTTCGAGCTGGAGGAGTGGGCCTGGTCGCGGAACCAGAACTGGTAGTTGACCCCCGGGCTGCCGCTGACGATGCCCGCGGCGTAGGGGGCCGAGAAGTCGATGTCCTGGACGGCGTGGCCCGAGCTGTCGGTCGAGGTGACCGGCAGGCGCTTGACCGCTCCGCCCACGCAGCGCCGGCCGCCGCCGAAGGGCACGTCGACCTGGCCCGAGCCCAGGAAGAACAGGCCCGGCTTGCTGGGCGGGCAGAAGAAGGCGTTCAGCTGGACGGACTCGGCGGCGCGGCTGCGCTGGCCGCTGACCTGCAGCTTGGCCTCTACACCGCTCGAGTTGGGCAGGCTGCTGCAGTAGACGTGCCCGATGGTGCGCGGGAAGGCCAGGGCGCCGTCGATGTTCGTGGTTCCGGCGCTGATGTCGTTCCAGGCCGCCATGAAGCCGGGGGTGGTCGCTCCGCCGTTGGCGCGCGAGGCCAGGCGCGGGTTGATCTCGGTGTTCGAGCTGCTCGCCGCCACGATGTGCCCCTCGGAGCAGACGAGCTCGGCGCCCATGAAGTCGAAGTCGGAGAAGTAGATGTCGTTGCCCGTGCCGGGCTGGGCCTCCGCGTAGACCAGGGTGAAGGTCGAGCCGTCGGCCTCGACGTCGGGGGTGGTCTGGCTCAGGGCCAGGTTGCCCGCGTTCTCGAGGGCGGTCAGGTTGGTGGTCGGGGTCACGGGCGTCGCGCCTTGCATCAGGCGGCCCTTGATGTCCGCGTTCCCGCGCCAGGCGACGAGGTAGCGTCGCTCGCCGCTGGCCTGGTCGAGGACCGAGCTGACGCTGGCCAGTTGATCGTTGCTGGCCGAGTCGGTGTCGATGGGGAAGGCGGGCTGGACGATCTGGCCGTCCCACGAGAGCTGGGCGCCGTAGATGTCGTTGTCGTTGAAGGCGTAGCTGCGCTCCCAGACGATGGTCCAGCGCTGGGTGTCGGCGGGCAGGCCGCCGTTCGACTTGGAGATGGCGGGCTTGATGTCGTGGGTTCCGACCGAGCTCCAGATCGAGATCGTCCCGGCCCCCAGGAGCTGGCTGTCCGGCGTGACGATCTGCGCGTGGATGTCTCCGTCGCCGTTCAGGAAGCGCACCCAGGTGACGCAGTAGTAGCTGGGGCCCAGGGGCACGGGGTCCCCGCCGACATCGACCGAGACCTTGTCGCCGGTCTCGAGCCCGCTGACCCGGAACTTCGGTCCCTGGTCGGTGGATCCCGCCGCGCGGGTGCGCCCGGTGATCATGCGCGGGGCTCCGACGCCCTCGACCGCGACCACCAGGAACTGGTCGGAGTTGTTGTTGTTCGCGATGCGCGGGCGCGTGAAGTGGTCCGTCGAGACATCCATCCAGTTGCCGCTGCCCGAGATCGCCGCGCCGCTGGGGCCGTGCATCTGAACGAAGACGTCGCTGTCGTTCTGGCTGAAGAAAACCTC
>JAJFFA010000511.1 GCA_021776885.1 Planctomycetota bacterium | reverse complement strand
GCCGGACCTCTACGAGCGCTACTTCAACGGCAATCGCGTCGCCCCGCGGCACGTCGGCGTCTCGACCGCGGGCAGCGTCCTGTTCGACGTGTTCCTGGTCCAGAGCATCACGCCCGTGACGGAGAAGCTGCGCGCCCACGGCGCTGCGGGCACGCCCCTGGCGCAGGCCGCCAGCCTGGACGAGAACAGCCTCCTGGCCAGCGCAGCGGCCGTGCACCGGACCGCCCTCGAGCAGCGCTTCGAGCAAGCCGACGAGGCGGGCCGCGTACGCCTGGCGACCCTGGCCCTGTCCGGCGTGCGCGAGGTGCAGCACTCCGAGCTCCTGCGCCTGGGCCTGCGCGATCCCAGCCCGCGGGTGCGCTCCGCGGCGATCTGGACCCTGATGCAGCACGCCGAGCGCGCGCCCACGGACCTCTTCTCCCAGGCCTGGGCCCAGGTCGCGAGGGCCCCGGAGCTCGACGCGCCCCTGGCGGCGGCCTGCGCGCGGGTCGTGGCCAGCGCCGAGGTGGACGCCGCCGCCAGGAAGCCCGTGGAGCAGCTCCAGCGGGTGCTCGCGGGGCTGGCGCGCCCCTCGACCGTGGTCGACCTCGAGCGTTGGCGCCTGACCCTGGCGGTGGCGCCGGAGAGCACGGAGGTCGAGCCGACCCAGGCCGAGTTCGAGTCGACTGCCGACCTGCTCGACGAGCTCGAGGCGGCCCTGGGCGAGGACGAGCGCGACGTCGAGCTTCTGGTGCACCTGGCCGCCGTGCGCATGCGCTTCGCGCGCATCCACCTGGCCATGGGGCAGAACCCGAGCTACTTCTTCGAGGACACGCTGCGCGCCTGTGAGCGTGGCCTGCTCGTGGCGCCGGAGGACGGGCGCCTCCTGGGCTACCACGCCTGGGCCAGCTACATGCTCGCGGACCTGGATGGAGCGGCGCAGAAGGCGGCCCTGGCCCTGCCGCGGCTGCTGCGCGACGCGGCCTCGCCCCTGGCGATGGAGATCGCGGCGGTCCTGGCGAACGCACGCTCGCGTGCGGTCTACGACGCGGTGACCTTCGACCGCCCCTGGCCCGCGGGGGCCCTGGCGGACGTGCGCGGCGCCCACGAGCTGCTGCTGGCCCATCCGGCCGGGACCGAGACCCACGCGACGTCGTACCTGCGCCTGCTCGAGCGCCTCGACGCCCGGGCGGCCCAGGCGGACTTCGCACGCCGCGCCGTGCTGCGCTTCCCGCTCTCCGCGGACGTGCACTCGTGGCTGCGCTACCAGGTCCTGCGCGACGCCGGGGCCCGGGCCGTCGAGCAGGTCTACGCGGAGTCGGCCCTGGCGCGGCTCGAAACGGAGCACGCCGCGGCCCTCTCCTGGTTCGCCGGCCTGGCCTCCTTCGTCGCCGGGGCCCGGGACGAGGAGAACGAGGATCCGGAAGCGGCCACGGCGGCCTACGCCAGGAGCCTCGCGCGCTTCAGCGCCTCGATCGAGCTCAACCCGGAGTACGGATCCTCAGCGGATCACTACCGCGCCCTGGCCCACGCGGCCCGCGCCCGCCGGGCGGGGGAGGAGGGCCGCCACGACGAGGCGGTCGCCTCCTTCCGCGAGGCTCTGAAGCTGGCCCAGCCCCTGACGGCGGGCGGCGCGGCGGGGCTGGCCAGGGCCCTGATCGACGATGGCCGCGCCCTGACCGCGAGCCTGCGCGAGGCGGGGGCGGAGGGCCTGGCGACGGACCTGGGCGCCGACCTGACCGAAGCCGGCTTCGGCGGCTGAGGGCGTGGGGGGGGGGCGCCCCCGTGTTAGGCCCCGCCCCCCCCCCCGGGGGGGGGGGGGGGTCTTTACCCGGGGTCCCGCCCCCCCACGCCTAGTTGGTCTGGCCGATGGCCGGGACCTGCTGGTTGACCATGTCCTTGCCGCCCTCTTCGTAGATGTAGCTCCACTCGGTGCCGGCGACGCGCTTGAGGTGGCGGCGGCGGCGGGCGCGGACTTCGATCAGGTCGCCGATCAGCTCCGGGTGGCGGATCATGGCGATCAGGCGCTCGAGCTTGCGGCGCAGGCGCGGGACGATGCCCTTGGTGGCCTGGGCGTGCACGCGGATCAGGCGCTCGCGCGACTGGTGCAGCTGCTCGTGGGTGAAGTACGGGTGCTTGAAGGTCTCCGTGGCGTGCCAGTAGTGGAACTCGATCTCGGCCACGTTCGCGGTCAGGCTGGGCTTGAGCTCCTCGTAGACCTCGGTACCCGGGATCGGCTGCAGGATGCCGACGCAGGCGGCGTCGGGCCGCGTGTCGCGGATCAACTGCTCCGTGATCTCGTGGTCCTTGGGCTTCTCGTTCGGGAAGCCGTAGATCAGGAAGAACTTGAAGTACATGCCGAGGTCGCGGTTGAGCTTGGCGCCGGCGAGCATCTTCTCGGTCGAGACGCCCTTCTTCATCGAGACCAGCATCTCGGGGCTGCCCGACTCGATGCCGTAAGCGATCTTCACGCAGCCGGCCTTGCGCATCCAGCGCAGCATCTCGTAGTCCATCGTGTCCACGCGGGACTCGGCGAGCCACTCGAAGGACAGGTCGCGCTTGACGATCTCCTTGCAGATCGCGATCACGCGCTTGCGCTGGATCGTGAAGAGGTCGTCGAAGAAGACGATCTGCGGCGGGTTGTAGGTCTTGATGATGTGCTCGACCAGGTCCACCGTGCGCTCGACGCTCATCGAGCGGTACTGGCGCGGCGTCATCTCCGCGTCGCAGAAGGTGCAGGCGTAGGGGCAGCCGCGGCTGGTGATCGCGGTCACGCCCGGGTTGACCATCAAGCGCATGTACTCCGGGATGTCCCAGAGGTGGTAGGCGGGGAAGGGCAGGGCGTCGACGTTCTTGACCAGGGCGCGGCGCGGCGTCGCGAAGAGCTCGCCGTCCTTCATGAACGTGATGCCCTGGATGTCGTCCCACTTCGAGCGGTCCTGGTAGTGCTCCAGGATCTCGGGCAGGGTCTCGTCGCCCTCGCCCTGGGCGCAGATGTCCGCGGCGTCGGCCTCGAGGAAGAACTCGGGGTTGGTCGTGGGGTGCGGGCCGCCCAGGATCGTGAAGCGGCCGATCTCGTTCTTCGAGATCTTGCCCAGCTCGCGCGCGCGGCGGGCGTTCGGGGTCAGGGAGCTGATGCCGACGACGTCCGACCAGCGCATCGCGTCCTTGAGCTCGTCGAGCTCACGGATCGAGTCGTCCAGGAGGCGTACCTCGTGGCCGACTTGCTCGAGCTCGGCGGCCAGGATGCTGATCCCCAGGGGGGGATAGATCTCGTCGCGGGCGAGCTCGCCCTTGGTCTTCGACTTG
>JAJFFA010000052.1 GCA_021776885.1 Planctomycetota bacterium | reverse complement strand
CGGCCTTCGGTGGGCCATAGGCGAACATCGGGTGCGTTCCGCCGCTTGCCCGATGCTTTAGCATCGCGCCGCACAGCGCGCCTTCCCGAATGATCGCCTATGACCCATCAAATGATTCCATGTAACAAAGAAGTGCTCTAGTCGTCTTCCAGCGGGCCGCGACGGCCGATACGAATATCGCGGTGAATGTAGGCGCTCATGACCAGGCCGAGGCCGGCCAGCACGGTCAGCATGGCGGTGCCGCCGTAGGAAATCAGCGGCAGCGGCACGCCGACCACCGGGATCAGGCCCATCACCATGGCGACGTTGATGAAAACGTAGAGAAAGAAGTTGACCGTCAACCCGATCGCGAGAAGGCGGCCAAAATGGTTGCGGCAACGCAGGGCGATGGCAAAGCCATAGACCAGCACCAGGATGTAAAGGCCCAGCAGCCCAAGACCGCCGATCATGCCGAACTCCTCGGCCATCATGGTGAAGATGAAGTCGGTCTGCTTCTCCGGCAGGAACCCCAGATGCGACTGGCTGCCCTGCAGGAAGCCCTTGCCGGAAAGCCCTCCCGAGCCCAGCGCGATCTTGGCCTGGGACAGGTGGTAGCCGGCCCCCAATGGGTCGATATCGGGATTAATGAAGGTCAGGACCCGCTGTCTTTGGTAGTCGCGGAGGAACTGCCAGCCGATCGGGATCGCGGCCAGCCCGCCGGCAAAGACCACCGCGAACTTCCACCAGCGAACCCCAGCGCAGAAGAAGACCGCGGCGCCGGCCATCAACAGCATCCCGGTGGTGCCCAGATCGGGCTGTTTCAGCACCAGGGCGGCCGGCGCCAGGGCCACGAAAATCGGCGGCACCAAAACGAAGGGCCGGCCGATATCCTCCGGCGCGATGCCATGGAAGTAACGGGCCAGGGCCATCACCAGCGACACCTTCATGACCTCGGAGGGCTGCAGCTGGATGACCCGCAGATCGATCCAACGCTGCGCGCCCATGCCCACGCTGCCCATCACCTCGACCAGGACCAGCAGCGACAAGGCGCCGAGATAGATGACATAGGAAAAGCGAAACCAGATGCGGATATCGATGAGCGCCAGGACCAGCATGACGACCAGCCCAATCCCGAAGCGGATGGCCTGGCGCGAGGCCCAGGGGCTGAAGGAGCCGTTCGCGGCGGAATAGAGCATGCCGACGCCGACCCCGGCGATCGCCGAGACCAGGATCACCAGACCCCAGTTGACCTGCCAGATCTTGTCGCCGAGCTTGAGCTCAGGGGCCTTTTGGAAGCTTCCCAGCGTCATGACTCAGACATCGTCCTCGTCGTCCCTGGGGACCGCCGCCAACAGCGGCACGGCGGGGCGTCCCGCGGGGTCCCGGCGCTGGGTCTCCAACATGATGTCACGCGCGATCGGCGCCGCGTACTTCGAGCCGCCGCCATGCTCGATCACCACCGCGCAGGCGTAGCGCGGCCGATGGACCGGGGCAAAACTAACGAAGAGGCCATGGTCGCGCCGCCGCCAAGGCAGCTGCTCGTTCTTGGTGACACCGGCGCGGCGTTCGGCCATCGTGATACGACGCACCTGGGAAGTTCCGGTCTTGCCGGCCATCTCCCACCCTTCCTGTTCGATCCGGTACTTGTGCGCCGTGCCGCGCTTGTGGTTGATCACCAGGTCCATGGCCTTGTGGATAACACCGAGATGACGCTCGTTGATGCCAAGGGGCTCGAACCGCGGCTCGACCACCGCGTCTCCGCCTTCCGTTGGCTCCTCGGCGCGGATGCCACGGGCCAGACGGGGCACGACCGCCCTGCCGCTGGCGATCCGAGCGGTCATGGTGGCAAGCTGCAGCGGCGTGGTCAGAACGAAGCCCTGACCGATCGCGGTGACCAGTGTCTCGCCGCCCTGCCAGGCTTCGCCGATCACCGCCTCCTTCCAGGCCTTGGTCGGTATGGTGCCACTGCGCTCGTGCGGCAGGTCGATCCCGGTCTCGGCGCCGAGCCCCATACGCCGCGCCATCTCGGCGATCTTGTCGACTCCGACCTTGCGCCCCACGTCGTAGAAATAAACATCGCAGGACTCCTGAATCGCCCCGGTCATATCGAGCCAGCCGTGGCCGGGCCTCTTCCAGCAGTGGAACTTGGCGTTGCCCAGGCGCATCTTGCCCGAACAGTGGGTCCGGTGCTGCGGGCTGACCCCGGCCTCGAGCGCGGCCAGCGCCACGATCATCTTGAAGGTCGAGCCGGGCGCGAAGGTCCCGGCCACGGTCTTGTTAGTGAGCGGCGAGAGCGGATTGCTGATCAGGCTGTGCCACTGGCGGCTGGAGATTCCGGTGGCGAAGGCATTGGGATCATAGGCCGGCACCGAGGCCAGGGCGAGCACGTCGCCGGTCTCCACGTCGAGCACCGTCGCCGCGGCCGAAAGCTCCCCCATCAAGCGCTGATGGACGTAGTTCTGCAGGCCCGCGTCGAGGGTCAGCACCGCCTCTTTCCCGGGTGTGCCCTCGTCGCGCTTCAGCTCGCGGATCACCCGGCCGAAGGCGTTGACCTCGAAGTGGCTGGTCCCGGCCGCGCCGCGCAGGTCGAGGTCGTAGTGCCGCTCGATGCCGTTTTTGCCGATCCGGAATCCGGGCAGCTCGAGCAGCGGATCGCCGGTCAGATCGCGCTCCGAGACCGCGGAGACGTAACCGACCACGTGAGACAGTGTCTCGCCGAAAGGGTACTTCCGGGTGTCGCCGACTTCGATCGAGATTCCGGGCAGATCGGGCGTGTTGACCTCGATCCGGCTGACCTCGTTCCAGCTCAGGTTCTCGCGCACCGTGACCGGCACGAAGGCACGCTTCCGGCGGGTCTCGCGCAGCACCCGCTTGCGGTCGCCTTCACTCAGTTCGATGATCGTGCCGAGCGCGTCCAGCGTGGTCTCGAC
>JAJFFA010000510.1 GCA_021776885.1 Planctomycetota bacterium | reverse complement strand
CGTGTCCCTGCGCGTCGACGGACACGCCGCCGATTCCGCCGAGGGATTCGAGCTCCGAGGACAAGCTCAGGGTGTCGACGCGGTGCGTGCTAGCAGAGTCATCCGGAGCCTCTTCGCGGTCGACCTCGTCCGCCGCGTTCGCCGTGTCGGCCTCGCCTGCCCCATCAGCCCCATCTGCCATGGCGAGCAGGGCGTCGAGGTCAGCGGCCGGAGCGCCCAGGACCTCGAGCGCCTTGGCGAAGCGCGCGCGACGCACGCGCTGCAGGGCCTCGTCGTAGCCATGGGCGCGCGCGGCTTCGATCGTCAGCGGCAGGGCGTGGTCGAGCTCGACCCCGCAGTCCTGGAAGGAGGCCACGCCGGGCTCGGCCATGGGCCATGCGCTGAACTGGATCGTCGAGCCGTCCGCGGCGCTCGAGCTGTGCACCGCAGCCTCGGCGCCCTGGGTGGGGCCGCCCACGAGAGTCGCGCGACCGGCGTCCTGCAGGATGCGCGCCGCCCACTCTGCGCCGCTGGCGCTCTTCTCGTCGACCAGGGCGACCACGGCGCCGGAGTAGCGCGGCGAGCGCGGGACGAGGAGGCGCGACTTGCCGTCCGAGTTGCCCCAGCGATAGCTCTGGCGCTGCTCGAGGAAGTGGGACAGGAACGGATCCGAGGCGCCGACGACCCCGCCGCCGTTGCCCTGCAGGTCGAGGATCAACCCGTCGGTGTCGATCAGGGCCGTGAGGTGCTCGCGCAGGATCGGCGTCATCTTCCCCGCGGGCCCCAGGGTGCCGCGGCTGGGGTCGAAGGTCTTCACGCGCAGGTAGCCGATCGAGCCGACCCGTCCGGAGACGATCCAGCGCTCGCCGAAGTGCGTCCTCGGCGGCGGCAGGTTGCTCTCGTCCGGGCGCTCGAGCACCTCGACGGTCCTGCGACCGTCGGGCCAGATCAGCTCGAGGTCGACGGTCGTGCCCGGCGGGCCGGCCGCCAGGATCTGGGCCGCGCTCCCGAGGGCTGTCCCCTGGACGGAGGAGATCTGCGGATACGCCCGGGGGTCGTCACGGAACGCAGCCGGACCGAAGGGAGCCAGGCCCTCTCCGAGCCCGACGATGTAGAGCCTGCGTTCGATCTGCGCGGTGCGCAGATCCGGAACGGCCCAGCTCGAGATCAGGTCGATGGGGGGCACGTACTCCACGTGCGAGTCCCTCAGCGCGCTGAGCAGGCGCGCCATCTCCCAGGCGAACTCCGTCTCGCTCTCGGCGGCGAGGGCCCGCGGGCGGTGCTCGGCGCGCTCGGTCTCCCAGTCCACGTCGTAGCGCTCGAAGAAGGGATATTCGTCGCGCAGGCGCTCCCAGTGCTCGTCGAAGACAGCCTCGAAGTCGGGCGGCGGCTGCTGGAGTGCGGCGGCTGTCCCAGCGGCCAGGACGAGGGTCAGGAGCGGGAGTAGGACGAGCGGTCGGCCGAAGGGGTGCTGCATGGGGATCCAAGTTGCCGTCCGGCTGCAGTCGGACTCACGAATCGTCGGGGAGGATGGGCGGCGCATTGTGCATAATTTTTTGCCGTCAGCGGAAACGGCACGGGCGCTCGCCCGAACGCCGTCGCATCCAAGCCCTATCCCCAGTGGAGGTATCCATGAAGGTCTACGCGAAGGTCCATGCGCTCCCCCTGCTCCTCGTTCCCCTCTTCCTCGCCCGCTTCATCCCCGCCGCGCAGGACTCCGAGACCGGCGCCATCGAGCGAGCGGCACTCGACTACATCGAGGCCATCTACGAGGGGCGTCCGGAGTTGATCGAGCGCAGCGTGCACCCAGAGGTGCACAAGGTAGGCTACTCCCAGTCCGACGAGGCGGACTTCCCGATCCGGCCCATGAGCTACCCGCGCCTGCTCGACCTGGCGCGCACCTGGAGCCAGGAAGAGAACCCGCCCGCGGATGCGCTCAAAGAGGTGCAGGTCCTCGACCGTTTCCATGACATCGCGTGTGTACGCCTGACCGCCTCCTGGGGCGTCGACTACATGCTGCTCGCGCGCTCGGCGGGACGCTGGAAGATCGTCGAGGTGCTCTACCAGTCCAACCCGGACGACGACTGATCCTGGGCCGCGGCTGGCGTGGAGGCGCGCCTAGCCGAGCTGAGCTACAGTGACGCCATGGCCAGCATCGAGGAACGGCTGCGGGAGCTCGGGCTCGAGCTTCCGGCGGCCAAGGCACCGGTGGCGAACTATCTCGGGACGAAGCGCAGTGGCGATCAGCTCTTCGTTTCCGCGCGGGTCAGCGAGCTACGCGGTGAGGTGGGGAGCGAGGTCAGCCGCGACGAGGCCTACGCCGCGGCGCGCGAGACGGCCCTGGCTCTGCTGGCCATCATCCGCGCCGATATCGGCGACCTCGACCGCATCCTGTCCGTGGACAAGCTCCTGGGGCTCGTGCGCTCCGCGTCGACCTTCACGGAGCAACCCCGGGTCGTCGACGGGGCCTCCGACCTCCTGGTCGAGGTCTTCGGCGACGCCGGCCGCCACGCGCGAACGGCGACGGGGGTCGCCCAGCTGCCCTTCGGGGCCGCCGTCCAGCTGGAGATGGTGCTGAGCGTCCGCTGACCGCAGTCGCAGCCAAGCGCTCAGGGCGAGATCGACGTAGGATGGCCGCATGGTCCTCCAACACTGCGCGCTCCTCCTTCTCCTCGCCGGTGTCCAAGCCCAAGGCGCTGTGGGCGAGCGCGGCGAGGTCGTTCCCACCGAAGCCCTCGGAGAGGGTCGGGTCGAGAGCATGCAAGCCGTGCTGGCGCGCGGACGCGAGCGTGCCGCGGACGCGGCCGGTGTGGCCAAGGAGCGCAATGGCGCCGCGGGTGAGTGGGTCGTCCCGGCGCGCAGCGCGACGGGCCAGGCGCACTCCGGTGAGCACTACGCGATCAACCGCTGGGGCGACACGCGCATGGGCATCGGCTTTCCCGGCGAAGTGGACGTGCGCGGCGCGTGGGTGTCCGGTCAGGCCTCGCCCGGCGTCTGGGCCGACAGCTTGCAGGTGATCGGCTACCGCGCCGGGCTCGAGGTGGGGCGCAGCGCCTGGTTCGAGGGCC
>JAJFFA010000509.1 GCA_021776885.1 Planctomycetota bacterium | reverse complement strand
CGCCCTCGAACCCCACGGCCTGCGCGTGATCGAGGTCAGCGCCTCGCGGCCGGCCTTCCCGAAGGACTACGAACAGGTGATCGAGCGCCGCAAGGTCGCCGACCAGGAGACCGCGGGCCTGGGCCTCGAGGAAGAGCGCCTGCGCGCCGCGCGCGCCGAGCGCCTGGCCAAGGTGGAGGAGCAGGGCGCGCTCGAGCTCGAACGCACCCGCGCCAAGCTGGCGGCGCAGCTCGAGGCGGCGCGCCTCGAGGGTCTGCGCGCCCTGGCGCAGGCGCGCGAGGCGCGGGCGGCGCGGATCGCGGAGGGGGAGCGTGAGCAGGAGCGCATGCTCGCCCAGGCGCGCTGGCAGGTCGAGACCTACACCAAGGAGGCCCAGGGGCAGGCGTCCTACACCGCGGCGCTGGAGCAACAGGGCAAGCTCGCAGTGCGCGCGGCCCTGATCGATGCCCTGCACGGAACGCCCCTCGAGCTGGCACCGATGGCCCGCGACCACAGATGAACCAAGACCAAGACCACAGGGGAGAGCGCCGATGAACCCCACGAACTTGCGCCGGCGGCTGGCCGACGGCTTCGCCCGCTGTGTGGGCCTCTTGATCGACGCCGGGGTCTTCCTGCTGGAGGTGGTGCCGCAGTGGATCGGAGCCCTGGCCCGCAGCCGTAGCCTGCGGCGACTGGCCCGGCCCCTGGCCGTGGGGGCGCGGGTGATGCTGCTGGCGCTGCTGGTCAGCCTGGCCCTGCTCGGCCTGGGGGCCCTGTGCCTCGAACGCGTTCCGCCCGGTGCGGTCGCCGTGCGCCAGGTGACCTGGGGCGCCTCCGCCGGCATCGTGCCGCGGGACTACACGACCGGGATGGTCTTCGCGTTGCGCGCCCGGAGCCGCTGGCACCGACTCGACGGGCGCACCCACGTCGTGCACTTCGCCTGGGCGAGCGAGGGCGGCACACGGCCGATCCTCGAGGTGCGCACGCGCGAGGGCAACGCGGCCTCGGTGGCCGTCAGCGTGCCGTACCGCATCCGCAGTGGGGAGGCCCATGCGATCGTGGCCGAGGGCGCCAAGGCGCTCTGGCGCGACCGGGCCGAGGCCAAGATGGGGCACCTCTTGTCGACCGAGCTGGCCGAGCTGACCTCGGACGAGTGGGCGGACGTCGATGCACGTCAGGCCCGGGCCGCGGCGGCCCTGGCGCGCTTGCGTGAGGAGCTGCGTGCCCTGCACGTCGAGCCCGAGGCGGTGCAACTCGGGACGGTCTTCTTTCCACCGATGTACGAGCAGGCCCTGATGAAGGAGCGCCTCGAGCGCCAGACCCTCTCGACCGAGCGCTCCCTGGCGCGGCGCGCCAGCCGGCGCCTGGCGAACGAGCGCGTGGCCCAGGAGCTGAGCGCCGAGGAGGACGTGGCCCGGGCGCGCTGGCTGCGCACCATCCAGGAGGAGCGCCTGAGCCTCGAGGCGCTGACCGCGGCCGAGCGGCGTGCGACGGCCGGGGCGGTGCACGCCCTGGCGACCGAGGCCGAGGAGCGCTACCAGAGCCTCGTCTCCGACGGCAGCCTGGCCCTGGCCGAAGCGCAGGCCGAGAAGGAGCGCCTGGCCGCGCAGGCCCTGGCGACGCCCGGCGGGCGGGTGCGCCTCGCGCAACGCGCAGCGAGCGGCCTTCGCTTCTCGCGCCTGTCCCTCGACTCGAGCGACCCGCGCGTGCCGACGGTCTTCGACCTGGACGGCATGGTGAATCTCTTGATGGGCAGCGCGGAGCCGTGACCCTCAGGAGGGGCGTTCGACGGTCTCGAACCAGTACGCGAAGAGCACCTTCAGGTGCACGACGAAGGCGCCGAAATCGATCGGCTTGACCAGGTACGAGCGGGCTCCGAGGCTGTACATGTTGCGGATGTCGTGGGGCGACGACGAGGTGGTCAAGACCACCACGGGGAGGTGCCGCAGGCTCTCGTCCTCCATGATCTGTTCGAGGGCCTCGCGCCCGTCCATGACCGGCATGTTGAGGTCGAGCAGGATCAGGTCGGGGGCGGGTGCCAAGCTGTAGGCCTCCTCCTTGTGGAGGAAGCGCAGGCACTCCACACCGTTGCTCGTGTGGTGCCACTCGGCTTCGAGGCCCGCCAGCAGGACGGCTTCGCGCAAGAGGTGCACGTCGTCTTCGTTGTCGTCGACGACCAGGATGCGGGCGGGATTGAGGGAATGCGGGAGGTTCATGGCGCGGCGCGCTCGGCGCGGGGCAGGGTACAGAGGAACTGGCAGCCGCCGCCGGGCAGGCTCTCGACCCAGATGCGGCCCGCGTGGCGCGTGACCACGCGGCGGCAGACCGCGAGACCTATGCCTGTGCCCGGGTACTGCTGCTGGGTGTGCAGGCGGCGAAAGATCTCGAAGATCTTCTCCGCCTGAGCGGCGTCGACGCCGATGCCGTTGTCCACCACCGCGAGACGCACGCAATCCTTCTCTTCCCGAGCTTCGACTCGGATCTCGGGAGGCACGTCCCCACGGTACTTGATCGCGTTCTCGATCAGGTTGTGCAAGAGCTGGCGCAACTGGGCGGCGTCCCCCTCGACATCCGCCAGCGCACCATGGGTGATCTGCGCGCCGGACTCCTCGATCTGCACCTCGAGCAGCTCCAGGACCTGACGCAGGACGGGCTCGAGCTTCACCGTCTCGAACGGACGGGCGCGGGTGTCGAGTCGCGAGTAGTCGAGCAGGTCCTTGATCAGCGTTCCCAGGCGGCTGACGCCCGAGACGACACGGGCCATGCGCTCCTTGTTGGAGGGGTCCAGGTCGGCACTGTGCTGGATCAGCTGGACGAAACCGCTGATGGCCCGGAGGGGGGAGAGCAGGTCGTGCGAGGCGACGTACGCGAACTGCTGCAGCTCGACGTTGCTGCGCTCGAGGGCCTCGTTCGAGCGCTCGAGCTCGGCGCCGCGCTGCTCCAGCTCGTGGGTGTGCGCCACCAGGTTGGCCTCGAGGCGCTTGCGCTCGGTGATGTCGACGATTGCGGCTAGCACGTGGACGTTGCCCCCGGAGAGGACCGGATTGAGGCCGATTTCGACCGGAAACTCGGAGCCGTCACGGTGCTGGCCGAAGAGCTCGCGTCCGGATCCCATGGCGCGCGCCACCGGCTGGGCCAGGTAGCGGTCGCGCTGGCCGGGGTGCTGTTCGCGCAGGCCCGCGGGGACCAGGACCTCGACGGCCTGCCCCAGGAGCTTCTCCCGCGGCCAGCCGAAGAGACGCCCGGTGAGCTCGTTGACGCGCTGGATCCGTCCGGCTCGGTCGACGAGCAGCAGAGCGGTGGGGACCGCCTCGAGAATCGACTCGGTGAAGGGGTCGTCGCCCCAGGCCTCAGGTCGCACCTGCTTCGAATGGGGATCCACGCTGGGACACCCTAGCAATCAGGTGCCTCGCGTGCATCGACGTCGGAGGGGGCGCTTCTCTGCCCTCGATTGTGGTCCGCGCCAGGCGTAGGCTCCGGACGAGGAGGCCGAGCATGACCAAGAGCACGGACCCCGGGATCGATGTCCTCAGGAGAACGGCCCCGACGACTACTAGGGCATCGACATCATGCGCACGGAGCGCAGCTTCAATCCGTGCCTGCCCTGTGGCGTGCACATCTACTCCGGTGGCGCGAAGCTGCTCGAGACGCACCACGTGCCGACCTTTGGAGCGCCGACAGGTGGCCACTGAACCCCGGACGGTCCTGGGCCCCCTCGACCGGAACCCGCTGGCCGCGGAGCCGGCGGACCTGCCGCTGGCCTGGGAGTGGGC
>JAJFFA010000508.1 GCA_021776885.1 Planctomycetota bacterium | reverse complement strand
GCAGCCCCACTAGAGGCTTTGGATCCCCGAATCGTGTGCGGATGAGTCAAGTTTCGGCCGGCCGAGCCTGACCGTCTCCCGCGAGTTCCAATCCAAAGCCTCTAGCACCCGCCGCAGGCGGGTGCGGCGGCGCAGCCGCCGCCGGACCGAGCTCGCGAAGCGGGCCGTCGGTCCAGCCGCGGAGCGGCGTGTCATCCGGTACCGAACGTCTCGAGCACCGGCTCCCATGCGGACTCCACGCTCGTCGGGCTGGGGCGCAGCCCCACTAGATTTGGGTGGGTGGACCCCCCCGCGGGGGGGCAGGGGCGCCGCACAGCCCTGCCGGCCATGTTTTTTTGGCAGCCGCGTGCGTCCGGGAGGCGCTGGACGGGATTCCTGAGGCATCAGAGCCCGCTGGGGGCGTGTCGGCCTGTGGCCGCGCCCCCGTCGCTCCGACCCAGATCCACCCCAGACCCCCGCCCATCCGATGATCCACCCGCTCTTGCCGGCCGCCGCCCTCCTGGCCCTCGTCCTGCCCACGACCGCCCAGTCCAGCTCCTCCTCCAGCTCCCTCGGAGCGTGGCGTGCCGAGCACGGCTCGAGCTGGCAGCTCGAGGTCGACGGCGAGACCGGCTACGGCCGCCTGCTCTACGGCGGTCGCGCGTCGATCGCCGGCGCCTTCGTCCCCGCGAACGAGGCCGACTTCTTCGCCCTGGCCGACCAGGCCCTGGCCGGCAGCCTCGGGATGCACGGGATGGAAGCCTCGACCCTGGTCCGCGACCGGGGCCTCTACCTGCCCCTGGGTCTCACGAACAGCAGCGACAAGTACACCGTCCAGTACAGGCAGGAGCTCGCGGGAGTGCCGGTCTTCGGAGGCTTCACCAGCGTCCTGTTCGACATGCAGGGCCGCGTCCTGGCCATCGACTCGACCGGCCTGCCGCGTCTGGCGGGCTTCGAGACGACTCCCGAGATCGCTGCGGCCGTGGCCGAGGGCAGCGCCGTGCGGCGCTTCGTGGCCGAGACCGGCATCCCCGCCAGCAGCGTCGGCGCGGCGCAGCTCGTGATCCAGCAGGTCGAGCACGCGGGCCGCCGCACGGGTGTCCTGGCCTGGCGCGTCGACGTGATGGGTGAGGTTCGGGACGCCGCGCCCGAGGGCTACACCTACGTGCTCGACGCCCGCGATGCGACTCAGGTCGCGCGCGAGAACCTGGTGCACAACTTCGACGTCACCGGCACGATCCAGTCCTTCGCCACGCCGGGCACGCGGCCCGACACGGCGAACAACCCGGCGGTCGAGCTGGCCATGCCGCACATCGAGGTCGTGACGCCCATGGGCAACGCGGTGACCGAGAGCGACGGCACGTTCAACATCGTCGGCGCCAGCTCGCCCCTGTCCCTGACTGTGCGTTTCGAGGGGCCCTACGCCACGGTGGTCAACACGGCCGGTGGCAACCACGTGACCAACGGCGCGGCCACGACGGACTCGGGCACGGTGGTGACCATGAACCCGGCCAGCGTCCCGACGATCACCGCGGAGGCCAACGCGTTCAACCACATCAACCTGCTGAACGACTTCCTGCGCAGCGCCAACCCGGCCGACACGCGCCCGAACTTCCAGGCCCTGGCGAACGTCAACGTGGGCGGGCCCTGCAACGCCTTCTGGACCTCGGCGGGTGGCGGCTCGGTGAACTTCTTCATCGAGAACATCTGCGTCAACAGCGCCTACTCCAGCGTCGTCGCCCATGAGATGGGGCACTGGTACAACCAGCGCTACAACTCGGGCAACGGCGGCGATGGCTTCGGCGAGGGCAACGCGGACGTCTACGCGATGTACCTGCTCGACCACCCGATCGTGGGCCAGAACTTCCAGGGCCCGGGCAACCACATCCGCAACGGCGAGAACCTGCGCCAGTTCTGCGGCGACAACAACGGGGGGTGCTACGGCGAGGTGCACGTCGATGGCGAGGTCCTGATGGGCGCGCTCTGGAAGGTGCGCGTCAACCTGCAGAACTCCCTCGGCCACGCCGCGGGCAGCATGCACGCCAACAGCCTCTTCTCGAGCTGGATGAACACCTACAACGACGGTCAGATCCGCACGGTCATCGAGCTGCACTGGCTGCTCCTGGACGATGACGACGGCGACCTCTCCAACGGCACGCCGAACATCGCCGCCATCGACAGCGCCTTCCGCATCCAGGGCTTCCCCGGCTTCGGCTGCCCGTCGCCGACGACGTACTGCACCTCGACGCCCAACTCGTCGGGCAGCGCGGCCCAGATCGGTTCGAGCGGCACGGCCAGCGTGGCGAACAACAACCTCGTGCTCGAGGTCAGCGGGGCCGCGACGAACAAGGCCGGCCTGTTCTTCTACGGCTCGACCCAGGTCAGCTTCCCCTTCGGCGACGGCCGCCGCTGCGCCGGCGGCAACGTGTTCCGCCTCAACCCCCTGTCCTTCAGCGACGCTGCGGGCAACGCCTCGCGCGCCCTGGACCTGACGGCAGCGCCCGCGGGCGGCGGTGCGGGGC
>JAJFFA010000507.1 GCA_021776885.1 Planctomycetota bacterium | reverse complement strand
GGTCAAGTTCAGCCACTCGGTCTTCGCCCTGCCCTTCGCCCTCTCCGGGGCCTGGCTCGCGGCGGGGGGCGTGCCGCCCCTGACCAGCCTGGCCTGGATCGTCGTCTGTGCCGTCGCCGCGCGCACCGCGGCCATGGGCTTCAACCGCCTCGTCGACCGGCGCATCGACGCCTCCAACCCGCGCACCGCGGGGCGCGAGCTGCCCGCGGGGATCGTGTCCCCCGCGAGCGTGCGCGTGGCCGTGCTGCTGGCCGCGGCGGTGTTCGTCGCCGGCGCCTTCCAGCTCAACCCTCTCTGCGGTCGGCTCTCCCTGCCGGTGCTCGCCCTGCTGCTCGCCTACAGCTACGTCAAGCGCTTCAGCTTCCTGGCGCACATGGTCCTCGGGCTCTCCCTGGCCATCGCTCCCCTGGGCGCGTGGCTGGCGGTGCGCGGAGACTTTGGTGGGGACCTGCGCCCGTTCCTGTTCCTGGCCGCCGCCGTGCTCAGCTGGGTGGCCGGCTTCGACTTGATCTACGCCAGCCAGGACGCGGACTTCGACGCCCGGAGCGGCCTGCACTCGATTCCCGCGCGCTTCGGCGTTGCCCGTGCGCTGCTGCTCTCGAAGGGGCTGCACGCCGTGACCCTGGCCTGCCTGTTCCTCGTCGGTGGGCTGGTTCCCCTCGGCCCCGCCTACTGGGTCACGACCGTGGTGGCGGGCCTCCTGATCGTGTGGCAGCATCGGCTCGTGCGCCCCGACGATCTCTCGCGCGTGGACCTGGCCTTCTTCACCCTGAACGGCTGGGTCGGCGTGTCGCTCTTCCTGGGCCTGGCCCTCGACCTCTACCTGCGCGCCCCCGCGCCCGCCGGGGGAGTCTGATGGCGGCCCGTGCGCGCAAGCGCGAACCCACGCCGACCGAAGAGCTCGGCTCCCTCGAGCGCGACCTCGCGGGTGGACTCCTGCCCGCCTACGTCCTGCGCGGCGAGGAGCGCTACTTCCGCGAGCGTGCGGCCCGGGCGATCGAAGCGGCCGCCGCCACGCGCTCGATCGAGGTCGTGCGCCACGACGTCAAGGATCCCGAGTTCGACTTGAGCCGCTTGCTCGACGACCTGGCGGGGGGCGCCCTGTTCTCGAGCGCGCGTTGCGTCGTCGTGCATCACGCCGACAGCCTGATCAAGAAGGGCGCCAAGCGCTACACCCCCGCGCTGGCCTCGGCCATCAACTCGCGTCTGGCGACGAAGGACGGCGGCGTCGTCGTCCTGGCGGCGGAGACCCTGCGTGCCGACCACGCCCTGGTCAAGGCGCTCGTCGCGGCTGGCGGCCGCGTCGTCGGCTGCCGCAAGCTGTGGGACACGCCTCCGCCCTGGAACCCCGACCCGCGCCAGGCCGAGCTGTGCCTGTGGCTGGTCGCGCGGGCGCGCGAGCTCGCCGTTCGATTGTCGAATGACGAGGCGGCGTACGTGGTCGCAGCCACGGGCAACGACCTCTATGCCCTCGAGGGGCAGCTCGCGCGCCTGGGGGATCGCGGCTCGTCGTCCCTGGCCGAGCTGGTCGGCTGGAACTCCGGTGGAACACCCTGGGAGCTTGCGGAGACCCTCGTGGACGGCGACCTGCGGCGCAGCGTGGCCGGGCTCGAGGCGCTCTTCGCCGCGGGCTTCCACGCGCGCGACGGCACGCGCACGGTCGACCGCGGGGGGCTGGTGGCCATGCTGGTCTCGGCCCTGGCGGCGCGCCTGCGTGAGGCGGCGAGCGGGGCCGCGGCCCTGGCAGCGGGCGAGGGCATGCCGGCCGCCATGGCCGCTGCAGGGGTCTCAGGGCCGCCGCGGGCCAAGGCGGCCTTCGAGGCCCGGGTCCAGCGCCAGAGCGCCTCCGAGTGGCGTAGGCGGCTGGAGGAGGCCTGTGCCCTGGAGAGCCGCAGCCGTTCCGGGGCCCGGGTCGATGCGAACGACTTCGCGGCCCTGGCGCTCGCCTGGTATCGGCGTGCTCCGCGGGCCAAAATGCGTTCATGACACGCCCCGTGGCCCCCGTTCCGCGTATCGCCGTCCTGTCCGAGGTCGTCCGGAACCAGATCGCAGCGGGGGAGGTCGTCGAGCGCCCGGCCTCCATCGTGAAGGAGCTGGTCGAGAACTCCCTCGACGCGGGGGCAAGGCGCATCGTCGTCGACCTGGAGGAGGGCGGCGCCCAGCTGGTGCGCGTCAGTGACGATGGTGCCGGTCTCTTGCCCGAAGACCTGGCCCTGGCCTTCGAGGCTCACGCCACCAGCAAGCTCGAGACCCCCGACGACCTCGACCACATCGCCAGCCTGGGCTTCCGCGGCGAGGCCCTCGCGTCCATGGGATCCGTGGCGCGCTGTCACCTGTTCGCGCGTGTCGCGGACAGCGAGGTGGGTGCCGAGATCCGCGTCGAGGGTGGCCGCGCGCAGGCCGTGCGCGAGGCGGGCGGAGCCGTGGGGGCGATCGTCAGCGTACGCGACCTGTTCTACAACACGCCGGCCCGGCGCCGGTTCTTGAAGCGTCCCGCGACCGAGCTGGGCCACTGTCTCGACATCGTCCAGCGCCTGGCCATGGCCCACGTGGGGGTCGGCTTCGTGGTGAACCACGGTGGCAAGCGGGTCTTCGACGTCGAACTCGAGATGGACCTCCTGGCGCGCATCCGGCGCACCTACGGTGCCGAGCTGGCGGACGAGCTGGTGCCGCTGGAGAGCTTCGACGGAGACACGCGGCTGGCCGGCTACGTGGCACCGCCGCGCTTCTCGCGGCGCGACACCCAGCGCCAGCTCTGGTTCCTCAATGGGCGCAGCCTGCGCGACAAGGTCCTGACCCGCGCGCTGCGCGAGGGCTACCGGGGCTTCCTGGTGGAGGGCCGTCAGCCGGTTGCGGTGCTGGCCCTCTCCGTCGACCCGTCCAAGGTCGACGTCAACGTGCACCCGGCGAAGAGCGAGGTGCGCTTCCACGATCAAAAGCGCCTGTTCGGTTTCCTGGTCGGGAGTCTGCGCGAGGCGGTCCGGCGTACAGACATGGCGACGCCGGGGATGAGTCTGGTCGAGACCGCCATGCGGCGCGAAGAGCGGGCGGACCTGGGTCAAGCCCTGCTACCCAACCCGGGCGCCCTGCCGCGCCGCACGAACGCCGCGGGTGAGCCGATCGAGGTACGCGAGGTGGAGGGGCGGGCCTACGAGATTCCGTTGCCCTCGCACGGGGCGACCTCGCTGGCATCCGGGGCGCCGCAGCACGCGGGCGCAGCCGGCCAGAGCGCCGCCGATCCGGGCTCCTGGGCGCCCCAGGATGACCTGCGCGGGCCCTTCCTGCAGATCGACAAGACCTATCTCGTGCGCGCCCTGCCCGATGGCTTCGAGATCATCGACCAGCACGCCCTGCACGAGCGCCTGACCTTCGAGACCCTCAAGCGCGAGGTGCGCGAGGGCAAGGTGGAGGTGCAGCGCCTGCTCGTGCCCGAGCTGGTCGAGCTCTCCCGGGCCGAGGTCAGCGGGCTCTCCGGTCGCACCGAGGAGCTGGCCCGGGTCGGGATCGAGCTCGCCGTCTTCGGGCCCACCACCGTCGCTGTCCACGGCCTGCCGGCGCGCCTGCGGCGTCCGGACGTGCCGGGGCTGGTCGGCGACCTGGTCGAGCTCCTGGCGCGTGGCGGGCGTACGCCCGGGGCGGACGAGGTCCAGGAGGAGGTGCTCCACAGCGCCGCCTGCCGCTCCTCGATCATGGCGGGCGATGCCCTGAGCGAGGGGGAGATCCGCGCCCTGCTCGAGCGGGCGCGGGCGGAGGAGACGGACCAGACCTGCCCCCACGCCCGTCCGACCCGGGTGCGCTTCACCCTGGCGGACCTCGAGAAAGCGTTCCACCGCCGCTAGAGGGCGGGTGGAGAGCCTCTCTCAGGCCAAGGCCGGCCCGGGACGGAGTCCCGTCCCGGAATGCGACGACGCTCCGAGCGGGGGATCCGCGGCCGCTTGATTACTGGAGCTTAATCACATTATGAAGATGTGCTGGGCGGGATGGGCGTGCCGAAGCCATCCGCCCGCTGAACGTTAGGGCGATCTTATCCATCTTTGTGCATCAGCCTAGATGTGGGCGGGCTTCCTTGTTCAGGACAGAAGGCCGTGGCGCCCAGCGGGCGCGAGACACGTGCCCACCCGAGTCTGATCCCGGGGGATCGGGATCGACAGGAGGGCCACCCCGCGCTGCGGGGTGGTCCTCCACCTTTGGGTGCCCTGGGGCTGCGCGGGCGTAGAATCCCGCTCCCGACCCACCTTCCTGAAGATCCCCGACCATGAGCTCACCCCGTTCGACGCGACCGCTTCTCGCCCCGTCGCTCCTGGCCCTCTCCGCCTGTGCCACGCCCCCCGGCCCCGGGACCCAGACCGCGGCCGAGCTGTCGGCTCAGGACCTCGCCCGTCACGTGGAAGTGCTCGCGTCCGACGCCTACGGCGGGCGCGGACCCTCGACCCGCGGGGAGACCCTGACCCTGGGCTACCTGCGTAGCCAGTTCGAGGCGGCGGGGGCGCAGCCGGGCGGGCCGGACGGTTCCTGGTTCCAGGAGGTGCCCCTGGTGACGATCAGCGCCGACCCGAAGGTGCGCCTCGACTTCGCGACTCCGCAGGGGGAGCCCCTGGCCCTGGCCTACGGCGACGACATGCTGGTCTGGACCAAGCGCGTGACCCAGCGCGCGGACCTGGCCCAGAGCGAACTGGTCTTCGTGGGCTACGGCATCGTCGCCCCCGAGCACGGCCGCGACGACTACGCCGGCCTCGACGTCGAGGGCAAGACCGTGGTGGTGCTCGTCAACGACCCGGGCTACGCGACCCAGGACGAGCAGGTCTTCCGCGGCAACGCGATGACGTACTACGGGCGCTGGACGTACAAGTACGAGGAGGCCGCGCGCCAGGGGGCGGCCGCGGCGCTGATCGTGCACGAGGACGGCGCGGCCGGGTACCCGTGGGAGGTGGTGCGCGGGAGCTGGTCGGGGCCCCAGCACGACCTGGCGAGTGAGGACGGCAACGCGGATCGGCTGCTGATCGAGGGCTGGCTACAGCGCGACGCCGCGCGGCGCGTCCTGGCCGCGGCGGGTGAGGACCTCGATGAGCTCGAGCGCGCCGCCCAGGCCCCTGACTTCAGTCCCCGGGCCCTGGCCGCGACCTGCTCGGCGCGCCTCTCGAACTCGATCGAGCGCTCGATCTCCCGCAACCTCGTGGCGCGCGTGGTCGGGCGCTCGCGGCCGGACGAGCACGTGGCCTACATCGCCCACTGGGATCACCTGGGGACGGACCCGGAGCTCGCGCCGGACGGGATCTACAACGGCGCCGTGGACAACGCGACGGGGCTGGCGGCGCTGCTCGAGCTGTGCGAGGCCTTCGACGCGTGCCGCTTGCCGCCGGAACGATCGATCCTGTTCCTGTGCGTGACGGCCGAGGAGTCCGGGCTGCTGGGCTCGCGGCACTACGCCCAGAACCCCTGCTGGCCCCTCGAGAC
>JAJFFA010000506.1 GCA_021776885.1 Planctomycetota bacterium | reverse complement strand
GCGCGCGCCGGGTTGATCTGGCGCGGGACGCGCCCGGTTGTTCTGGGGGGCGGCGCGCCCTGTCTTTCGGGCGCGCGGCGCGCGCTTGGGGGGAGTCAGCCCTGGGGCCGCAGCAGGTTCACACTGTAGCGCTCGAGGCCGTCGAGCCAGGTCTCCTGGAGCTCGAACCCGGCGCGCTGGGCCAGGGTCTCGAGCTCCTCGATGGAATACTTGTACGAGCTCTCGGTGTGGATGCGTTCGCCGCGGGTGAAGTCGTAGGAGCGCTCCAGCTCGGTCACGCGCACGGTCTGGTCGCGCTCGGAGACGAGCCACATGTCGACCCGTCCGCGCTCCTCGTCCCAGGTCGCCTGGTGGTCGAAGCTGTCCTCGCCGAACTGACCGCCGAGCTCGCGGTCGATGCGCCTGAGGACGTTCTTGTTGAAGCGCGCGGTCACGCCACGGGAGTCGTCGTAGGCCGCCTCGAGCACCTCGCGCTCCTTGCGCAGGTCGACCCCCAGCAGCAGCCGATCGACGGGGCGCAGGTGGCGGCGAACGGCCCCCAGGAACTCGGCGGCCGCCACTCGATCGAAGTTGCCCACGTTGGAGCCGAGGCACAGCACCAGGCGCGGGGCGTCGCCCAGCTGGGCCAGGCGTGCCAGGCCGTCGCGGTACTCGGCGGCGAAGGCCTGGATGGTCAGCTCGTCGAAGTCCTCGAGCAGGCGCTCGGCGCTGTCGACCAGCACTTCGCGGCAGATGTCGATGGGCACGTAGCGCAGCTCGCGCCCGGCCTCGAGGAAGGCGCGGATCAGGACCTCGGTCTTCTCCGCGTTGCCGCTCCCCAGCTCGACCAGGTCCAGCGGGCCGCGGTGGTCGGGGGCGAAGGCCAGGGCCAGCTGGCGCGCCCGGCCCTGCAGGACCTCGCGCTCGGCGCGGGTCGGGTAGTACTCGGGCAGGGTGCAGATCTCCTCGAAGAGCCGGCTGCCCTCGGCGTCGTAGAAGAAGCGACAAGGTAGGCTGCGCGGCTCCTGCCCCAGGCCGGCCTCGACGGCCAGGGCCAGTTCGGTGTGGTCGTCGAAGCGAGCGGCGTCTGCGCGAACGAGGGAGAAGCGATCCTGGATACCCTGCATGGGGAGCAGTGTAGGCCGTGGGCCGCAGGCTTCAAACCGAGGTTGCTCGGAGGTCACTCGCCGGGGATCACATACAAGCCCAGGGGCAGGCCGAGGGCCTCGCTGCGGGCCTCGGTCTCGAGCGGGCCACGCCAGTACGACGCCAGGGGATAGCGGCGCCGATCCATGGGATAGATGCACGCATCCAGGTAGGTGGGCCGGTACTTGAGGAAGAAGGTCGGTGGCACGGTCTTGTCGTGGCCCGGAGAATTTCGCCCTTCGAGGGGCTCGCGCAGGGCGACCTCGCGGGTCACCAGCCCGTTCTTGTCGTGGATGAAGAGCTCCGAGAAGTAGCCGACCGCGCCCACGGCACCGAAGACCAGGCTGTCGCCCGGGCTCGAATGGCGCTTCAGGGCACGGCCCAGGTCGGCCCACTCCCGTGCCTGGCCGACCATGCGCTCCCACTGGGCGCGCTCCGAGAGGAAGGCGTCGGCGTTCCAGCGGAACTGAAACTGCGCCCGCAGCGAACGCGGCACGGGGTGGAGGCCGAAGGCGGGCAGCGCCGCGGGAACGGCGCAGGCGAGGCCCAGGGCCAGGGCCATGCCCCCGGCGAGCCGCGTGCCGCGGCGCTCGAGGGCGCGCTCCACACTCGCCGCGGCGTCGGCCAGCAGGAGTGCGAGGAAGGGCAGTGCCGGCACCAGGAAACGACCGAAGCACATGAAGTCGCCCCCCACGACCACGGCGTAGGCCAGGGTCGCGCTGACGACACTCCAGGCCGCCAGGCGCCAGCTCCCACGCCGCCCGGGGCCCGGGGCACGGCGCACGGAGGCGCGGGTGAGGAGACCCGCGAGGATCAGGGCCAGGGCCAGGCCCGGGAAGGTCAGGAAGTAGTGGGCCACGTACTCGCCACCGCGCTCGAAGGCGCGCGGCGAGAAGCCCAGCTTGGCGCGGGCGGTGTTCGGCAGCCAGTCGCCGTAGTAGGCCAGGCGCCAGGCCACGTGGGCGCCGAAGACCAGGGCGGAGACCCCGCTGGCGATCGCCGCGCTGCGCAGGATCGCGCGTGGGCCGAACCAGCCGGCGACGAGGGCGGGCCCGCAGAGGGCGGCGACCCAGTAGGCGCCGTCCGCCCGCAGGAGCACGAGCAGGCAGGCGCTGAGCACCGCCAGCGGAGTGCAGGGCCCCTTCCATAGATAGAAGGAAGCGAAGAGCGCGAAGGCCGCGCAGGCGAAGGGCGCCGTGGCCATGCCGCCGGTCGCCCAGACCGACAAGGAGGGGCTGCAGCCCAGGAGCAGGGCCCCGGCGGCGAAGGCCGCCGGCCGGGGTCGGGTGAGGACCTCGATCGCGACCAGGGCCAGCGCGACCAGCAGCGCGGCGGCGCCGATGGACAGGGCCCGGGACCAGAAGGCGGGGTCGGCTCCGAGGCCCTCGACCGCGGCCATGAGCGCGACCCACAGGGGCTCGGAGTAGCCCTCGACCGGGGCCTCGCCCGGGTTGTAGATCGGACCCAGCCCGCGGGCCACGTTGCGCGCGTAGCGGAAGCTGATCCAGGCGTCGTCACAGACGAAGCTGAAGCGCTGCACCAGGACGGCGAAGGGCCCCAGGGCCAGGAGCCAAATCAGGGGGCGCAGGCGGCGCTGCTCTGGCTCGGGCGGCTCGGGCGAATCAGACGGATCCGGCGGCTCGGGCGAATCGGACGGAGGGCGCGACATGGCCGCCGCAGGCTACTCTCCCAGGCTCAGGGTGAGGAGCAGCTTGCCGTCGAGTCCGGAGAAGACCCGCGCCTGGTAGTCGGCGTCGCGCCCGGCGCCGATGACCACGTCGCCGCTGCCGTCCTGGTTCACGTCGCCCGCCGCGGCGACCGACACGCCGAACCAGTCGTCCGGGGCGGAGCCCTCGAACTCGTGCAAGAGCTCGCCGTCGTGGCCCGAGAAGACCCGCGCTCGACCCGCTCGGGCCAGCTTCGCGCGCACGCGCTGCTGGAAGGGGCTCAGGGGGCGGCCATCGAGCTCGGCCAGGACCCCCGGAAAGCCCGGGTCGCCGACGATCAGGTCCGCGAAGCCGTCTCCGTTGACGTCGCCGGCGCCATCGACGGCCATGCCGAAGCTCCAGCCCTCGTCATCGGGCGCCTCGGAGCGATCGAAGGAGAGCAGCGGCTCGCCCTTCTTGCCCGAGTAGACCCGAGCCGCGAGGGGCTCGCCCCAGGGCACGCCGACGATCAGGTCGGAGACCCCGTCCTGGATCGTGTCCCCGGCGCTGCGCGCGATCCAGCCGAAGCCGCTGTTCGGCCGCGCAGGCTCGAAGGTGTGCAGCACCTCGCCCTTGCGCCCCGAGTAGACCCGCACGTAGCCCCCACCGAAGGCCCCCACGAGGAGGTCGTCCGAACCGTCGCCATCCACGTCCCCCGCCCCGTCCACCGTGTGCCCGAACACGTCGCCGTCGGCGGCGCCGTACCAGGTGTGCAGGAGCTTCGCGTTCTTGCCGGAGTAGACGCGCACCACGCCAGGACGCTCGTCGCCGCGCTTGGCCTTGCCCATGGGCGCCCCCACGACGAAGTCGTCGAACCCGTCCTGGTTGACGTCCCCGGCGCCGCGCGCCGCCCAGCCGAAGCGCTCGCCCTCTTCCTCACCCAGCAGGTCGTGCAGGACGCTCCCGCCGCGGCCCGAGAAGAGCCGT
Organism: Planctomycetota bacterium; assembly: GCA_021776885.1. Lineage (GTDB taxonomy): Bacteria > Planctomycetota > UBA1135 > UBA1135 > JAJFFA01. The sequence continues at coordinate 3,821 of JAJFFA010000506.1, read as the reverse complement.
ACCCGGCCGCGCACGCCGCGCTTGTCCGCCGCGAAGGGGGCGCCGACCACGAAGTCCGCGGCGCCATCCGAGTTCGTGTCCCCGGCTCCGCCCAGGGCCAGACCGAAGAGGCCGCCCTCGGTCTCGCCGAAGACCTCGAACAGCACCTTGCCGCTGCGGCCGGACCAGGCGCTGACGCTGCCGTGGCTGCCGGCGTCGGGGTGGTGCCACCAGGCGCCGACGAGGATGTCGCTCGAGCCGTCCAGGTCGAGGTCCCCGGCGCTGTCGACGGTGGCGCCGTAGCGCGTGGGCTCGGCGACGATCGGGGCCCCCGGCCCCTGGAGCGTGGCCAGGGGCAGTCCGAAGGCGAGCCAGGGGGACAGCAGGGGGATCAACATGGTCGCAGGGTGGGGTCGCGGGGATGGGCGTCGACCACCCTAGGGTGCCGGGAGCCTCGGCCCTACAGGTGCCCCGGCGCTCCCCTGGCCGGCGCCGGGTCCTGGACGAAATTGATTCGAGCTCTGAGCACTGCAAGCTCTTGCCATGTAGCACCTTACGATATCTCGCGGAAGCTCACGTCAACGGGAGGGTGCACGCGGCGGAGGCGGGCGTAATATAGGACCGCTCGAGTCCAGTATCGGCGCTGCCAGACCCCCCGCGAGGGGCCTCCTGGGCGCCCCACGGACCCCACGACCCATGCTGCGCCTCTCCAAACAAGCCGACTACGGCATCGTCCTGCTTTCCTATTTCCTGGAGCCCGACTCGGCTCCCGGAACCGGGAACGGCATGCCGCGCAGCGCCCGGGACCTGGCCCAGCTGGCCGAGCTGCCAGCGCCGATGGTCAGCAAGATCCTCAAGCACCTGACCCGGGCCGGGATCCTCACCTCGCAGCGCGGCTCCCACGGGGGCTACCACCTGGCGCGCCCGGCGACCGAGATCAGCCTGGCGTCCATCGTGACGGCCCTCGAGGGTGAGATCGCCGTGACCGAGTGCAGCCCGCTGCTCACCGACCGAACCTGCAGCCACGAGTCGCACTGCCCGGTGCGCACGCCGCTGCAACGCCTCGACTCCATCGTGCGACGGGCCCTCGACGGCGTCAGCCTCGCCGAGCTCGTCGAACCCACGACCCACCGGAACGCTTCCTGATGGCCAGCACTGACAGCAAGATCCAAGAGTTCGTCGACCGTGAGTACGAGCACGGCTTCGTCACCGACATCGAGGCCGAGTCGATCGAGCCGGGGCTGGACGAGAGCGTCGTGCGCTGGATCTCGGCCAAGAAGGGCGAGCCCCAGTGGCTGCTCGACTGGCGCCTCAAGGCCTTCCGCCAGTGGCAGGACATGGTGGAGCCGACCTGGGCCCTGGTCGAGTACCCGAAGATCGACTACCAGTCGATCACGTACTTCTCCTCGCCCAAGTCCAAGAAGGACGGGCCCAAGAGCCTGGACGAGGTCGATCCGGAGCTGCTCGAGGCCTACGAGAAGCTGGGCATCCCGCTCAAGGAGCGCGAGGCCCTGGCGGGCGTGGCCGTCGACGCCGTCTTCGACAGCGTCTCCGTGGCGACCACCTTCAAGGCCAAGCTGTACGAGCTGGGCATCATCTTTTGCTCCTTCTCGGAGGCCGTGAAGGAGCACCCCGAGCTGATCCAGAAGTACCTGGGCTCCGTGGTGCCCACCACCGACAACTACTTCGCCGCGCTCAACTCGGCGGTCTTCAGCGACGGCTCCTTCGTCTACATCCCCAAGGGCGTGCGCTGCCCGATGGAGCTGTCGACCTACTTCCGTATCAACGCGGCGAACACCGGGCAGTTCGAGCGCACGCTGATCGTGGCCGACGAGGGCGCCTACGTCTCCTACCTCGAAGGCTGCACCGCGCCCATGCGCGACGAGAACCAGCTGCACGCCGCGGTGGTCGAGCTGGTGGCCATGGACGACGCCAGGATCAAGTACTCGACGGTCCAGAACTGGTACCCCGGGGACAAGAACGGCAAGGGCGGGATCTACAACTTCGTCACCAAGCGCGGGAACTGCAAGGGCCGCAACTCGCACATCAGCTGGACCCAGGTCGAGACCGGCTCGGCGATCACCTGGAAGTACCCCAGCTGCATCCTCAGCGGCGACAACTCGATCGGCGAGTTCTACTCCGTCGCCCTGACGAACAACTACCAGCAGGCCGACACCGGCACCAAGATGATCCACCTCGGGAAGAACACCCGCAGCACGATCATCTCGAAGGGCATCTCCGCGGGCCACGGGCAGAACACCTACCGCGGTCAGGTGAAGATCCAGAAGGGCGCCGACAACGCGCGCAACTTCTCCCAGTGCGACTCGCTCCTGATGGGCGACCGCTGCGGCGCGCACACCGTGCCCTACATCGAGGTCAACAACCCCTCGGCCCAGATGGAGCATGAGGCGACCACGTCGAAGATCGGCGAGGACCAGCTCTTCTACTGTCGACAACGCGGCATCTCCGAGGAAGACGCGATCTCGATGATCGTCAACGGATTCTGCAAGGAGGTGCTCCGCGAACTCCCGATGGAGTTCGCGGTCGAAGCCCAGAACCTGCTCGGCGTGAGCCTCGAAGGCAGCGTGGGCTAGCACCCGGGCCGCGAAGCAAGAGCCCGAAGAGAGAGAACGGAACACGAGATGCTGAAGATCGAGAACCTCCACGCCTCCGCGGATGGAACCCCGATCCTTCACGGGATCGATCTGGAGATCGCCGCGGGAGAGGTCCACGCGGTGATGGGACCTAACGGCTCCGGCAAGAGCACGCTCTCGAACGTGCTCGCCGGCAAGCCGGGCTACGAGGTCACGAAGGGCCGCGTGCTCTTCCAAGGAGAGGATCTCCTCGCCCTCGAGCCCGAGGAGCGCGCGCGCAGCGGAGTCTTCCTCGCGTTCCAGTATCCGGTGGAGATCCCCGGCGTAGGGAACAACTACTTCCTGAAGGCCTCCGTGAACGCCGTGCGCACACACCGCGGCGAGGAGGAGCTCGACGCGATGGACTTCCTGCAGGTCTGCCGCGAGAAGATGAAGGTCGTGGACATGCCCGAGGATCTGATGAACCGCTCGATCAACGAGGGCTTCTCGGGCGGCGAGAAGAAGCGCAACGAGATCCTGCAGATGCTCCTGCTCGAACCAAAGCTCTGCATCCTCGACGAGACCGACTCGGGCCTCGACATAGACGCCCTGCGTGTGGTGGCGGGCGGGGTCAACGCGCTGCGCGGCCCCGAGCGCTCGATGCTCATCATCACCCACTACCAGCGACTGCTCGACTACATCGTTCCTGACCGCGTGCACGTGCTGCAGGACGGCCGCATCGTGCGAACGGGCGGCAAGGAGCTCGCCCTCGAACTCGAGTCGAGGGGCTACGGCTGGCTGGAAGAGGCCGCCGAAAACTCGGGAAGCGCGGGATGAGCTCCGAATCCACCGAATACCTCCTCGCCGAGCACGCAGCGCTTACGGAGCGGCGGAGAGGTTCGGATCCCGCGTGGCTCGCGCAGCAGCGCGCGGATGCCGCGGGTGCGTTCGCCGAGTCGGGCGTGCCGACCACGAAGCGAGAGGAATGGCGCTACACCAACGTCGCACCTGTCGCGCGCACCGCGTTCTCGCTCGCCACTCCTGATCACGCCCCAATTCCGCGCGCGGCAATCGAGGCGCACTGCTTCCCGGTCTACGCCTGCTCGCTGTTCGTGTTCGTCGACGGGCGCTTCGATGCGGAACTCTCTTCGCAGGGTGCGCTCGGGACGGAGGTGCCCGTGCAATCGCTCGCGACGCTACTGCAGAGCGATCCAGACGCGCTGGCCGGACGGCTCGGGCAGGGGCTCGACAGCAAGCAGCACCCCTTTG
>JAJFFA010000505.1 GCA_021776885.1 Planctomycetota bacterium | reverse complement strand
GGCCCTCGAACTGGCCCTCGACCTCGTGCCCGACGCGGACCAGGGCCGCCTGCGCGCGCGCCTGGTGCAGGCCGCCGGGGAGGCGGGTTCGCCGCGCCTCTCGCGGGTGCTCGCTGGCCTCACCCCGGAGCCCGTCCCGCGCCGGCTCCTGGCGCGGCTCGTGGCCCAGGCGGGGCTCGCCGACGCCGACCCACGGGTGCAGTCGATCGACAAGGGCCAGCGCCACCGCCTGATCGAGGCCCTGAAGGGCCTGGTGTTGCCGGTGGACGGCACCCTCGGCTACGACAAGGCGGAGGTGACGGCGGGGGGGCTCGCCCTGGACGCGGTCGACGCGGGCAGCATGCGCGTGCGCGGCCTGGCGAACCTGTGGGTCTTCGGCGAGCTCCTGGACCTCGACGGTCCGATCGGCGGGCTCAACTTCCAGGCGGCCTTCGCCTGCGCCGAGCTGGCAGCGCGCTCCGCCAGTGCGCCCTGAAGCCATGCTCGGACGCCCCCCCCGTTCAGAAAGCGTCCGCCTCGCCCATGACACGGATCAGGGTGGCGCGCACCGCGCGCCCGTTGGCGTCGAGGGTGGCCCAACGCGACTGGCCGCGGTTCCACAGGTCCTCGTCCTCAGGCAGGGTTTCCGACATGCGATCGAGCCAGCGCGCCCAGTCCCCGCTGTCGGGCAGGATGTCGGCCAGCTTGGCTGGATCCGACGAGTGCCCCTCCCAGAGGGCGTGCAGCACGCCGAGGCTCCCGGCGTAGCCGTCGCGCTGGGCGGCGCTGCCCAGCAGGTAGGAGCGCGCCAGAGCCGTGCGCAGACCGCGGTGGCGCTTGTAGGCGACGAAGCGCTCCTCGATCGTGCCGTAGAGCCGCGGGTGCTCGCCGGGCGGGACCGGCGCGCGCCAGGTCGTCCAGTCGTCGAGCAAGAGGTGCACGATGCCGAGGCACTCGACGTCGGGGGTCTCGAAGGTCGTGCCGGAGCCCCAGGCGTCGTAGAGGGTGATGCCGGGGAAGACGCGTCCCGAGCGGTCGGCGTAGGCGTGGCCGAAGGCGCTCGCGGCGGGCTGCTGGCTGCCGTCGTCGAGGGCGCGCAGGACGAGCACCTCGGCGTAGTCGACCAGCGGCGGGTAGCCGCGCAGGGCGTTCCTGAAGAGGCGCTCGGGATCGCTGGGGTCGGCGATCAAGCGCGGCTCGCGGGCGACCCAGTCGTAGATCCAGGCGCTCTCGAGTCCGCGCTCGGGCACGGCCTCGGAGAAGCGCTCGCGCAGGCGCCTGACCGTGCTCGACTTCTCGGAGAGGGACTTGCGGCGTGCAGCACCGGGGGCGTGCTTCGCGGCCTCGAAGACCGCTGCCGCGCCGGCCTCGGGCCAGCGGAAGGGGTCGTGCTCGGGGTCCTTGAGGACGTGGGCCAGGAGCTCCGCCTGGAAGGTGCCGATCCAGGGCACCTCGGCCTGGAACCATTCGATGACCTCGAGCTTCTGGGCCGGCTTCAGCTTGGACCAGGCCCGCTCGACTCGCGCGTCGGTGGGGCCCTCGTCCGTCTCGCCAGGGGAGGGTGCGGCCACCAGAAGTGCCGCTGCGAGGAGACAGGGGAGCATCGGCAGAGTGTAGCGGAGCCTTCGAGGATGGGCTGGGCCCACCGGCAGGGGGGCCGCCCAACGAGAAAGGGCCGGCCCGTTAGGGGCCGGCCCGGCGTGGATCGCTGATGTGGAGAAGGAGGGGACCACACCAGCACCGGTGTCCCCTTTTCAGAGAACTTCCGGTCGAGAACCTGGGTACTTCCCGCGCTGGGCCAAGCACCCGCCGACATTGCACTCGGTCACCGCAAAGAATCCGAGTGCGCCGGCATGAGGTGAGGGGGTGGGTGTTCAGCCCGCCCAGGTCCTCGCCGCACATCGGAAATGTACCCCAGACCAAGCCCCGGGTCATGGGAATTGCGAATTCGATGCAGGGACCGGAGCGGCGGGGTGAACGTCGCGCTAATCGTCGCTCGAGTCGCCCTTGCCCGCGCTCTTGCGGCGACCCCTGCGGCGGCGCCGGCGGCGGGTATTGAAGCGCGCGCGCTCCTCGTCCAGCACCTCCTCCGGGGCGTTCTGTGCGCGCTCTTCCCGCGCGCGCCAGCCCTCGACCAGATCCCAGCCCTTGCCCCGCGCCTCGACGCGGATGCGGAACAGGTCGAAGGACTCGGGGAAGTCCTCGGCCAGGGTGAAGAGCAGCGGGCTGAAGCGCTTGGGGGCGGTCTCGGTGAAGCGCGACTGCCAGGAGATGACCCGGCGTGCGCGCATGAAGTCGCGACGCGAGAGCCGCGCGGCGGCCGAGAGGGGCTCCATCACCTCGTCGCAGACGTCGAGCAGGTCCCCCGCTTCGCCGCGGTAGGTGCGCGTCTCGGGGTCGGACTCGCGCTCGACGATCTGCACGAACAGGACCGCGATCAGGAGCGCGGTGCTGGGCTCGAAGCCGCGGTGCACCTCGCCGTCCAGGGCCTCGAGCAGACGCCAGAAGCGCTCGGCGCGCGCCATGGCTTCCGGGCCGGTGTCGCGGTGGGGGCCGAGGAAGGCATCGAGCGGCGGCAGGAGCACGCCCAGGGCGCCACAGGCGCGCAGCATCTTGAAGGCTCCCAGGGCCGTGCCCGAGCGCATCAGGCGCAGGATCTCCTCCAGG
>JAJFFA010000504.1 GCA_021776885.1 Planctomycetota bacterium | reverse complement strand
GCGGGGTCGCGCTGCATGAGGTCGCCGATCAGGATGTCGTCGTCGAGGGGCGAGACCTCCGGGTTCGAATCGGTCACCGGTGCCAGCCCGATGCTGGTGAAGGGCAGGCCGAAGGAGGCGTCCGCCGGGCTGGCGGTCTCGATCTGGGCCACGAGGCGTTCGCGCTCCCGGTCACGGGCCTGGACGGTGGTCACGAGACGCGCCAGCTCGCCGCGACGCTGGCCCAGCTGCGAGGCCTCCTGGTCGAGTTCGGCCAGGCCACCGCGCAGAGTGGCCGCTTCGCCCATGGCCTGGCGGCGCTCGAGCGGGTCCTGCGCGCCCAGGGCGCGGTCGAGCTGGAGCTGGTAGCCGGCCCCGCGCTCGGAGCGGTCGACCTGGATCGAGTCGAGGCGCCGGTCGATGTTCTCGAGGCGCTCGCCGTAGAACTGCACGGCCTCGCCCTCGGCGGCGCGCACGCGCTCGCCGCCGAGCAGCAGGTTCATGCGCATGGCGTGGATCTTCGAGCGCAGCGCCTCGGCGCTCTCGGGCACCTCCTGGGCAGAGAGCACAGGGGTCAGGACGAGGGGCAGTAGCAGGACAGGGATCGTGCGAAACATGGGTTCGCTCCTTTCAGTCGAGGCCGCGCGCGGACTCGTAGGCCTCGCGCAGGAGGTCGGAGTAGCGCGGGATGGAGAGCCCCGGTCGGGCCAGGCCCTGGGCCCCGAGGGTGATGCGACGGGTGCTCGAGTCGGAGAGCCAGTCGAGGACACTCGAGAGCTCGGGGCTGGGTCCCTCGAGGGCACCCTGCATCGCCACCAGGTCCTGGAAGGCGCCCAGGATCTCCTGGGTGCGCGACGAGCGCGCGTAGCCGCCGAGCAGGTTCTCGAGGAACAAGAGGTCCATGCTCATCTGCAGCCGGATGCGGTCCAGAGCGCCGAACATCTGTCCGACCAGGAGGTCCGCGTCGATGTCGAGCTCGGCCGCTGCCTCGCTGCCCGAACGCTGGGCCACGCGCACGAGCTGCAGGCGCTTCTTGGCCAGGTCCAGGCCGTTCTTGTCCTGCTGGTAGCGGTAGAGCAGACCATCGAGCTGCTGGCGCGTCTCGCGCGGCATGCTCGCGGTGGGCTTGAACGTGTCCGGATCGAACTGGTCCTGCGGCAGACCGTCGACGAAGGACTTGATCGCCCGCTGCGAGGTGTCGAGGGCCTGCACGTGGGCGGCGATGGCCTGATCGTTCTGGGCCTCGGTCCCGAACAGGAGCGCCAGGTCCTCCGGCCGCACCGAGGACGCCATCTTGTTGGCGTAGTAGCTGATGCGATAGCGCTGCGACTCGAGGAAGTCGACCAGCTCGACCTGCTTGCCCAGGACGCCGTTCACGTAGCCGGCGACCGCCTCCAGGATCGGTGCCTCGTTGTAGTCGTTGTCAGCGGTCGCGTTCTGGCGCAGCTCGTCGAGGATCTGGGAGGTCTCCTGCGCGATGGAACGGCCCTCGCCGATCTCCTCCCGGAACTCCGTCAGACGCGACTGGAAGGCCTGGAACTCGCGGATGGCACCCTCGACGTCCAGCTCGCGAATGGTGACGGGCACGTCGACGGGGTCCTGGACGCGGAGCGTCGGCGCCAGGACCGGGCTGAGAGCAAGGGCGAAGGGAATCAAGTGCAACATGGAGGGCGCGCGCCGCCCGGCGGGCGGAGCGAAGGGGGAGGCCCCGACACCTGAGTGGCGCGTCGGGACAGGGACGGCAGCGCCTTCTGCAAACGGCGGTCCACGCCGCTGGGCGTCGGTCAGGCGCAGGGAGGAGCCCACGCGGGCAACGCGTGTCCTCCGCAGGAGTCAGGCGCAGGCTGCGCCCGAGGCCACGGGCGAAACCGAGGGAACTTGCACCCAGATCGGGCGCCCGGCTCGCCGGCCACGGCCGCGAACCCTATCCTGGCCGATTCTCTCCAGCCCCCCCGCGAACCCCGCCATGCGTATTCCCACCCTCGCGCTCCTCGCGCTCCTGCCTCTTTTCACCCTCGGCTCCTGCAAGTCGGCCTATTACGGAACGTGGGAGCGCTTCGGCGTCCACAAGCGCGACATCCTGGTCGACCGCGTCGAGGAGGCGCGCGAGGGCCAGGCCCAGGCCAAGGAGCAGATTCAGACCACCTTCGAGGCCTTCCAGTCCCTCACGGGCTTCGAGGGCGGTGAGCTCGAGCAGGCCTACAAGAACCTCAACAAGGAATACGAGCGCAGCGCCGACCGCGCGGCCGAGGTCAAGGAGCGGATCGAGGCCATCGAATCCGTGGCCAGCGACCTCTTCAAGGAATGGGGCAGCGAGATCGGCGAGATCTCGGACTCCGGCCTGCGGCGTGACAGCGAGCAGCTGATGCGCGAGACCGAGAGGCGCTACGACCAGCTGGTCACGGCCATGTGGTCCGCCGAGGGCAAGATGCAGCCCGTGCTGACGGCCTTCCGCGACCGCGTCCTGTCCCTCAAGCACAGCCTCAACGCCAAGGCGATCGCCTCGCTGAACGAGAACCTGGGTGAGATCCAGGGCGACGTCGCTGCCCTGATCGAGGACATGCAGGCCTCGATCGACGAAGCCGACGCGTTCCTCGAGTCCATGGACGAAGGCGCAGAGTGACCGTCATCCTGCGCACCCTGATCCTCGGTGGGCTGGTCGGCATCGCCGGCTGGTGGACCTGGTTCTTCCACGAGCGCACGACCCACCACGAGACCGAGCTGGCCGCCCGCGACGCGCGCATCGAGCTGCTGGTCTCATCGGTCGAGGAGCAGGGCGCCAGGCTGGTCGAGCAAGAACGACAGATCGTCGAGCTCGAGACCGCCCTGTGGCTGTCCAAGATCGACCACCGCGTGGCGCGGGTGGTGGTGCTGGATCAGGTGCCGATTGAAGGGGGCTCAGGCGACCCGGGCGATCCCGAGCGCGTGCGCACCAGCGTGCGCTTCATCGAGCTCGACGACGCCGGTGAACCCCTCGGCGAGCCCGTCGACGTCGAGATCGAGGGCAAGCTGCTCTACATCGATGCTCTGGTGATCAAGTTCAGTGATCAGTACGTCGAGGGCGGCGACGCCCTGCGTGGGACGTCGGTCTGCATCTTCCGGCGCCTCTTCGGCGAGGAGCAGAAGCCCAGCGACGGAGCGGTCCTGGACCGCACGGGCACGCGGCCCCTGCCCTACCGCGGCGACGACCTGCCCGATCCGTTCTACGACGAGCTCTGGGAGCGCTTCTGGGACTACGCCAACGACCCCGAGGCCGCGGCAGCCCAGGGCGTGCGCGCCGTGCACGGGGAAGCGCCGTACATGGAGCTGCGGCCGGGCAAGACCTACCGCGTCGAGCTACGCGCCTCGGGGGGCTTGACGATCCGGCCGGAGTGAGACGCGGGCTAGGCGTAGCGAGCGACCTCATACCGCCCAGAGCGTGTGAGGTTCGGGGACTCGCCTCGCCAGCGGCCTATCGGCCGCGTGGCTCGAGGTGGCGAGGGGAGAGGGGTGCCGGGAGGTGTGAGGTTCCCAAGCCGTTTA